>NZ_JAKZGV010000072.1:0-14815 GCF_022557375.1 Shewanella sp. MM_2022_3 | reverse complement strand
TATTTATTACCAATGATTGGACGTGCATTTTGGCTAGCCTTAGTGTTACTCAGCTATTTGCTGATTTAACTTGTAAACAAGATGCTAATATGGCGATAAAGGTTAACATTTATCTTAATGTTATCCATTAATCTCGCTTGATCATGCTAAGTTTCTTCAACCTATCAAATCTAGCTGACTCATCATCTAGACGGATATTTATGTTATGCCATTTTCACACTTGAAATCAGTTCTCACGCTTTCGTTACTGTTTCCCCCGAATGTCTTGGCAACTGCTGTCGATTTTAGTGACTATGGTCCTTTACGCAGCTATGCGCAATCACCGGCCCAAGCAGGCAGTTTAACACCGATGTTAAGATCAGGGTTTTCGTTACCTGAAGGTCAAAAAGAGCTGCACTTATCCGCAAGTGCAGCCAGTGTTTGGGCTGAAACCGATGACTATTTTGCCGATTACTATCACAACACCCTTGAAGGGGGACTGACTTGGCAAGTCAATGATAAATGGATGATAGATACCAGTTATCACTGGCGTTTTAGTGGCGATAATCACTTAGACTCAGTAACTATGTGGTTTCATGATGCATTTGGTTTTAGTCAAAATGGTCGTGAAGATGCCGCTAAACATCAAAATCAAATATTTTCTAAAGATGGCGTTAATCAGCAAGATATTTCAGGCGAAAACCTCAATAATGTCGTCATACTTTATGTTGGCTACCAATTGTTTGAAAACCAATATCAGGGCTTATCTTTAGGAGGCAGCCTATATTATAACTATGTCGACTCAGGCCCCTTTGAAGATGAAAGCTTTGAACAAGCGTTACAGCTTAATTACAGCTTTCGTTATGAAAAACATCATGTTCATTCTACCGCAGCTGTTAGTTTTAGGCAGGGTAATGAGGTTCTTTCGGGGATAAGCTACGATAATCATGCTTATTCCGTCAATCTCGGTTATGAATATTTAACGGGTCGCCATGGCTGGTTACTTGAATTACATCACTATCAGGGCTTACTCGAAACCGAAAATGATTTTTCAAAAGCCTCGAACGAAATATTACTCGGCTACCGTTACTATTTAGATACCAGTGCAATAGAATTCTCTATTGTTGAAAACTATTTCAATATGGATAACAGCACTGATATTGCCTTTAACATTGGCTATCGCGTTAAGTTATAATCACAATATTTTAAAACTATGCCAACAAAAACAGAGGCGACATAGCCTCTGTTTTTATATCAAACTTATTATTTGAATAAGCTTATTTCAGCAATAAGGATTGGATATCGATAAAGTTGGCGGCATGGTCCGCATCCGCCTGTTTAAGATGTGGAATACAGCCAAGGAAAGGCGCTGTCATCATCTCTTTGAGTGTGGCTAGGTTTTCATCAAACACACTCATATTCGGATCGATGCAATTAGCCACCCAACCAGCGACCGTTAAGCCATCGGCTAATATCGCTTCTTGAGTTAATAACGCATGATTTAGACAACCGAGCTTCATTCCCACCACAAGAATGACCGGTAAATTAAGCTGTTGTACCAACTCAGATAAGTAGCGCCCTTCCCCTAAGGGCAAACGCCAACCGCCCGCCCCTTCGATTAAACAAAAATCCGCCTGCGCAAACGCCGCGCGATCAATCTTGGCCAAAATAGCCTCAGGGGATAAATTAACGCCTAGTTGCTGCGCCGCAATATGCGGTGCAATCGCAGGTTCAAAACTTATCGGATTCACCTGCTCATAGCTCAGTTTAAGGGATGAGGCCGACATCAGTTTTAATGCATCACTGTTACGCAAGCCCTTTTCAGTGATTTCACAGCCTGAGGCAACAGGCTTCACCCCAAGACTTAAGCGCGAAGACCCTGCGCACAGAACGTCACGATTGAATGCGGTTAACAGTGCGGTCGATACTAAGGTTTTACCGCTATCGGTATCTGTACCTGTTACAAAAAACATGCGTTTTCCTTGTTAATCTATTGGCCAATCATGCGCCAAACCGTTGCTAGAGGCTTATACCGAGCCACCTTGGCGACGCACACGAAATTGGGCGATCTGATAGGTTAAAGGCAGGCCCTGTGCCTCACGAAATAGTTCTGCGCATTGTTGTAAAGCCTGCCAATCGTGGCGGCCACGCAATTTACCTAAATGGGCATCGGGATCTGCAGAAGTTACTGTCTGTAATGAGGATTGCACCGATGCGCCCACGCCCTTAATGGAATAAAGTAAGGTTTTAAGGTCTTGAAAATAGACGGTCATTGGCATGAGCTTCACATCAAGAAATTGCCAATCTGTGTCGTCAAATGCCGCTTGTAAGCTTTCAAGGGATAAAAAACTGTTGACCCTCAAACCAAGAGTAGATAACTGAGCCAGGCTGCCTGCCGCCACGATACTCAGATGCGCTTCTCCACCTGATTTTAAGACTCTGGCCATTTCGCTGGTTGCAGCCGAAAAGTCATGGCACCACTGCAGAGCCAAATTAGAGTAAATATTATCGATGCACGCATCGGCAAAGGGTAATTGCTCGGCATTACCGCAAACACACCGGTGCTCAGGGTAAGTCGCATTAAGCTGTTGCAGCATGCCCAAAGCGATATCGAGTGCATAAACTCTAATATCTGTGCCTGTGGCATTATGATCAAAATTGGTTCCCGGCCCTGCGCCAATATCAAGAATTGCGCCCTTGACTGCAAATCCCTGCAACAAACTCGCACCGCTTAAACGCTGCAAACAGTTATGCTCTTGATAGCTCTTGGCTGCTGCTGAAAACCGCTCGGCAATATGCGAGAGCTGATCTGCGGGCTCATGAGGATTAAGGCTAACGCCAAGTGGCATGGACATCTCTGGTTATTCTCACTTTTAAATCAAACTCTGATCTTTCAACTCTCAAGATTAAGGCATCGAATCGTCGGCCATAAGCAGTATCGAAAACATTAGCTTATCGCGCAGGACGCTCAGATACCCTAGGTAGTGCAACTTCGGCCAGCACTTGTGCAATGCCCTTAACACAGCACCGAATTGCCGCCTCGCTATGGCATGCACTCAAAGTAATACGTAATCTTGCTGAGCCTACGGGCACGGTTGGTGGACGAATTGCCCCAACCCAAATCCCCATGGCTTTTAGCTTTTGCGCAACCAGTAAGGTTTGCTCGGCATCACCGATGATCAGAGGTTGAATCGCGGTATTACTACCAAGAAGTGGAATATCGGCATCTTGGCATAACTGTTTAAAAATCGAGATATTACGCTGCAAATTTTGCCTAAGTTCAGGATGAGCTTCACAGTGTTCAACTGCGGCCAAAGCTAGCGCAGCATTGGCCGGTGACAGTGCAGTGGAATAAATATATTCCCGCGCATTACTCACTAAAAACGCAATCAACTCACGACTACCCAGAATTGCTGCGCCTTGACAGCCTAATGCCTTGCCAAAAGTCACTATCTGGATATCGATAAGGTTGGCAGCTGGCTGATTAAAAATATCGGACACGCCAAAACCATGGGCATCATCGACAATCAACCATGCATTATGCGCGCGGCAAAGTGCAGATAACGCCGAAATCGGCGCAATATCGCCATCCATGCTAAACACACTTTCAGTTATCAGCGCTGAAACCGTGTTTTTGGCTAACAGCCGCTCCGCACTCTCAGTTGAGTTGTGCAAAAAGCGTTTAAAATCTGCGCCACTATCGCGTAAACCATCGATAATCGACGCGTGAACCAGCTTATCCGCCAGCACAACATCTTGCTTATCGAACAGGGTTTTACAGAGCGTACTATTAGCGCTAAACCCTGAGCTAAACAGTAGCGCTGACTCAAATCCGGTTATCTGGCACAGCTTAGTTTCCAGCGCTAAATGCGCCTCATTGTAGCCCGTCACCAGTGGCGATGCCCCGCTGCCAACACCATATTGCTGTGCGCCGCGGTGTAGCGCCGCAATTAATTCGGGCGCACGGCAAAGCCCTAAGTAGTCGTTACTGCTGAAATTAAGATAAGTTTGCCCCTCAAAGCAAAACTGCGGCTCAGCGTCACTTAGCTCGGCATCGGTTGATAATGCTTGACGCTGCCTTAGCAAACCTTGCCCTGCTAAGGCTTGCTGACGAGCGCGGATTTTTGAAGCCAGTTTTGACGCGAGTGGTGAACTCATATTCTCTTGCTCAGGATTTTCTTGCTAAACGTAAGCGCCATAAATCCTTTAGAAGGTAAAGCGCTACAACGCTTGATGAAGCGCATTTATACACTGTGGTTATAGCGCAGCCGCATCATAAAACTGAGACGCAGCTTTATCTTGGTGAGCCGCAGCTTTAGCTAATACCGCTTGCTCATCATCGATAGTCGCAGCAGCGCCCTGCTCAGGACGTAAGCCCAGACGACGGAACAGCCCCATATCGTCACTTTCTTCGGGGTTTGGCGTAGTCAACAGCTTGCAGCCATAGAAAATCGAGTTAGCACCTGCAAAGAAACACATAGCCTGCAGCTCGTCAGTCATGTTTTCACGGCCCGCGGATAAACGCACACGGGACTTAGGCATTAAAATACGTGCCACGGCGATGGTACGGACAAACTCCAACGGATCTAAATCATCGAGTTTTTCGAAAGGAGTACCGGCCACTTTGACTAGCATATTGATCGGCACAGAATCCGGATGCTGAGGTAAATTCGCCAGTTGTTGTAATAAACCCGCCCGGTCTGTGGCCTTCTCACCCATACCAACAATGCCGCCAGAGCAAACTTTCATGCCCGATGCGCGCACATGGCTTAAGGTATCTAAGCGGTTTTGATAGGTACGGGTGGTGATCACATCGCCGTAATATTCAGGCGAGGTATCTAAATTGTGGTTGTAATAATCAAGGCCCGCATCGGCCAACTCGTTGGCTTGCTCGGCGCTTAACATCCCTAAGGTCATGCAGGTTTCCATGCCGAGGGCTTTCACCTCTTGCACCATTTGCTTAAGGTATGGCATGTCTTTATCTTTCGGGTTACGCCAAGCGGCGCCCATACAGAAACGCGAAGCACCCGCGGCTTTGGCACTGCGCGCTTCGGTGAGCACGGTTTCCATCGCTAAGAGACGCTCTTTTTCAAGGCCAGTGTCGTAACGCGCACTCTGCGGACAATATTTACAATCCTCAGGACAAGCACCGGTTTTGATCGACAGTAAGCGGCTGATCTGCACTTCGTTAGGATCGTACACTTCACGGTGGATACTGTGGGCTTTAAATAATAAGTCATTCATCGGCAGCGCAAATAAGGCTTCGATTTCTTCCCGCTTCCAATCATGACGAACTTGCAACTGCGACATTGAACACCCTTTTATTTTTGTATTTTACCTTGGCTAGGATAACCTCAGCCCTTAAACTGTCAACGCCAACCAGTGATACAGGTTTACCACTGACTAATTTTCAATCAACACTGTGAGCTTTTATGCGCAATTTACTCGATTTTGATTTTGATAGCGCCCATATTTGGCACCCTTATACCTCTATGACTCGCGCACTTCCTGTTTTTGGGGTACACAGTGCCCAAGGCTGCGAGCTGGAATTGGTCGATGGCCGTAAACTGATTGATGGCACCAGCTCTTGGTGGGCCTGCGTGCATGGCTATGGTCATCCGGCAATATTAACGGCGATGGAGCAGCAATTGCACCAACTCAGCCATGTCATGTTTGGTGGCATTACCCATGAACCCGCCATTACACTCTGCAAAAAACTGCTGGCGATGACCTGCGAGCCCCTCACTAAAGTCTTTCTGTGCGACTCAGGCTCAATTGCCGTCGAAGTTGCCATCAAAATGGCGCTGCAATATTGGCAGGGGCAAGATTTGCCTTTAGCGCAAAAGGCACAAAAACAGCGCATTCTCACGGTGAAGAAGGGCTACCATGGCGATACTTTTGCCGCCATGAGTGTCTGCGATCCCGAAGGTGGCATGCATACCATGTTTGGTGAAGCAGTCACTAAACAGTGTTTTGTCGACGCGCCGCAAACGCCCTTTGGTGAATCGTTACACCAAGACGATTTAGCACCCATGCAGCGCATTTTACGCGAACAACATCATGACATTGCCGCCGTGATTATCGAACCGATTATGCAGGGCGCAGGGGGAATGCGCTTCTACAGTAGCGAATATTTACGTGGTCTGCGTGCCCTGTGTGATGAATATAATGTGCTGCTTATCCTCGATGAAATCGCCACGGGTTTTGGCCGAACCGGTAAGTTATTTGCCTATGAACATGCCGACATCACGCCCGACATTCTCTGCCTAGGCAAAGCCTTAACGGGTGGTTATATTAGCCTTGCCGCTACCTTGTGCACGGATAACGTCGCCCAAGGCATTAGCCAATCGCCCGCAGGCGTCTTTATGCATGGCCCGACATTTATGGGTAATCCCCTCGCCTGCGCCGCCGCCTGCGCCAGCTTAGATTTGATCAATCAGCAGGAGTGGCCAGCACAGGTTGCTGCCATCGAGCAGCAAATGCAGCGCGAGCTTGCCGATGCCATCGATATTCCTAGCGTAAAAGCAGTGCGCGTGCTTGGCGCGGTGGGGGTGTTAGAAATGCACCAAGCGGTCAATACCGCGGCGCTGCAGCAGCAATTTGTCGACCTAGGCGTATGGGTTAGACCCTTTGCCAACCTGATTTATATTATGCCGTCCTATGTGATAAGTTCAGTGCAGCTGACCCAACTCACCCAAGCGATGAAGCAAGTCGCGGCCACCATTACACCATCGAAAACCACTTCGGATGACGCAAGTCGAGGTCAAAACATCTGCATCAGCCATGGCTAATCGCCATGGCCGCAAGTTATTAAGCCTTTTTGACCAGGCTTGATATCAATGCCCGCAGCGCCGCGGGTTTAATCATTTTCGCCATATAGTGATAACCGCGGCGCTGCACATCTTCCACCAGCTCTTTGCGAGTGTTCGCTGTGATTAAAATGCCCGGTAACTCTTTGCCATAGAGTGCGCGGATCCCATCCATCGCATCAACACCGTTTTGACCATCATCCAAGTGAAAATCGGCTAACACGATATCGGGCGCTACGCCTTTAAGGCCTAATTTAATCCGCGCATCGGCTAAGTCTTTGGCACAAATCACCTCGCATTGCCAACGACTGAGTAAGCTCTCAAGCCCCGCTAGAATGGCCTCCTCATTGTCGATACACAGCACTTTAATCCCGGATAACGGTTGTAATAACGATGGCAATGCCTTCACCTGCGGCTGACGCACGGTTTCCCCTAAGGGAACCGTAATGGAAAACACAGAGCCACGCCCCAATTGTGAAGACACTTGAATACCGTGGTTTAGCACGCGGCTTATCCTATCGGCAATCGCCAACCCTAAGCCTAAACCGCTGACACTTTTACTCCGAGGATTATTTAAGCGTTTAAATTCTTTAAAGATTTCATGTGTTTCATGCTCTTCAATCCCACAGCCCGTATCGAGCACTTGGATCTCCAATTCGCTGCCGCGATGACGGCATCCAAACAGCACTCGCCCTCCGCGGGCATAACGGTAGGCATTGGTTAAAAAGTTTTGCAGCACACGCCTGAGCAAAGAAGGATCAGAATTCACCGTCGCGCTGCAGGGGATCATCTTAAAGCGAATTTGATTGTCCGCCGCCATCGCCTCAAATTCGACCGACAGACCATTAAGTAGCTCAGATATAGCAAAGTCACGGCGGTTCACTTCGACCATGCCGGAATCCAACTTAGAAATATCCAATAAGTCGGTGAGCAACTCGCCGGCGGTTTTAAGCGAGCTATTCACATGGGATAAGGTGGTGCGTGCCTCGCGATCCAAATTAGGGTATTGGGATAACGACGCAGTAAACAATCTTGCCGCATTCAGTGGCTGCATTAAATCGTGCCCCACCGCCGCTAAAAAGCGACTCTTAGAGGCGTTAGCCATTTCTTCCTGTGCTTTGGCCTCAAGTAACTCACTATTTAGCAGAGCTAGTTCGTAGGTACGTTCTTTAACACGCGACTCGAGCGTTTCATTGGCTTCGAGCAACGCCCGTTCTTGCTCACGATATTGGGTAATGTCGGTAAAGGTCATCACAAAACCACCATCGGGCATGGGATTACCTTGAATTTTAATCACTTTACCGTCTTTACGTTGCCGCTCTGAAGTATGGGGCGTGCCATTACGCATATGCTGCACACGTTTTTCAACCTGTTGTTCTATATCGCCATCGCCACAATAACCTCTGGCGGCATTAAAGCGGATCACTTCACTGATAGGCATTCCTTGCTGTAAAAAGCCTTCAGGATATTGATATAACTCGACATATTTGTAGTTCCATGCAACCAAGTTAAGGTCGCTGTCGATCACGCTCATCCCTTCGTAGGCATGCTCGATAGCGCCGCGCAGCATATCTTGACTAAGCATGATTTTGGATGAGGCTTCATCCACAAGGCTAAAGACTTCATCTAAGGCCAAGTCACGACCTTGTAAAACCGAATCCATAACTAAAGAAGCACTTGAAGCGCCGAGCACGCCAGCGAGTAAACGCTCGGTATGGGCAATCAGTTCAGGAGTCGCGGCCTTATGCCAACTGTCACTTTTAACCGCTTCGGTAGAGAATCGACTAAAACTTTCATAGGCACGGGTTGGACTCACAAAGCGGCTAGCTAAAATCAATAAATCCTGCTGCGAGATAGGGCCGCTTTTCTTATTGGCATTATTTTTAAGCTTACCAGGGCTGACAAAAGCACTGGCCTGAATACGCTCAGCCACCCCAGCCCTGAACCAAATCGAGCCCAACACATAACAGGCAATATTGGCAAATAACGCCGTAAGCGCATCACGCACATTCGGTGTAATAGCATCTAATAGGTCGAAATTACTAGACATTAATGTCGCTGGGCTTTGGTTACCCGTCATGCCACTGAGCATGATGTAAAACCACAAGCTAAAACCCACACTGAGTCCTAAAAACACCCCTGCACGATTGCCGTGTTTCCAGTAGAGTCCACCCACTAACGCGGGTGCAAGTTGGGCAAAAGCACCAAAGGACAGCATCCCCAGATGCGATAACGAGTCGCTGTCAGCCAGCGCCAGATAACTGCCGTAACCCAACCCAAGGATGATGATAATCGCGAGGCGGCGGGCATTTAATAGCATCTGCGAAAACTGGCTGAAGTTTTTCTCGCGGATATTGCCAGTACGTAACATCACAGGGACGAGCCATTCGTTACTCACCATAACACTGATTGTCACCACGGCCACAATCACCATCCCCGTCGCCGCAGATAAGGTGCCTAACAGCGCAATCACCGCCAGCAGTGGATGATCTAACGCAAGCGGTAAATTAATCACATAGGTATCAGCGGCAACGCTATCGCCCAAGATCAATTTACCCGCTAATGCCAGTGGCCCGACAAATAGACCAAATAAGGCCAAATACAGCGGAAACAACCAACGTCCCTTAGAAAGAACCGACTCATCGGCACATTCCACCACCATCACATGGAATTGGCGCGGCATACACAAAAATGCCGCCATGCCGACAAGCAGTTCAGGCATCAAAGTTTCAATACGGGGGTTTGGGTGATGAATTAACGCTTTATCACTCGCCTGCTGCCAAATATCGCCAAACCCGTCAAATACGCCAAAGCTAATCACCATCCCCACCAGCAAAAATGCTGCCAGTTTCACTAAGGATTCGAATGCGATAGCCAGCATCATCCCGGGATTATGCTCGGTAGCATCGAGCTTACGAGTGCCAAAAAGAATGGCAAAAATGGCTAACAGCGCGGTGATCAGTAGCGCAATCATAATGCCATTTAAGGGGTCATCCGCGGGTTGAAATAGATTTAGGCTGAACACCATTGCCTTAAGTTGCAGCGCAATATAAGGCATGATGCCAAACAACGCTATCAGGGTAACAATGGCCGCCAAGGTTTGCGATTTACCGTAACGGGCGGCGATAAAGTCGGCGACCGAGGTAATATTTTGCGCCTTGGACACGAGGACCATCTTGCGCAACATGCCAAACCCTAAGGTGAAGATAAGAATTGGGCCGATAAAAATCGGAATGAACGACCAAAAATCCTTAGCCGACTGTCCAACCGTGCCTAAAAAACTCCAAGAAGAACAATAAACCGCCAAGCTTAAGCCATAAATGACCACTTGCAGCTTCTTGGTCACGCCGCTAAACCAGCGCTCCGCCCCCCAGGCTAAAAGGAATAAAAGTGATACATAACAAATAGCAATAACGGCGACGACTAAGGTGAGATTCATATTTTTGCTCTTTTTTCCATTATTGTGCGATAAATAATGGCTGAAATCTAGCCAGATTTTCGAGTGCAACAGCCTAAATATAAAGGAAATTTTAAAACTAGACCAAGGTCTAATGGAGTTGACTCCCTCTTGCATACCATACTCAGACCACGCAATTTTTCGAAAGGGAAGCCCTATGAGCTCGCAGTCTCTCTACAAAGTCTCCGGCAATATCGCTGCCAATGCACTTGTAAATAACGATCAATATAAAACAATGTACCAAGAGTCGATTGTCAATCCAGAGGGTTTCTGGAGAGAGCACGGCAAACGCATCGATTGGATAAAGCCATACACTAAAATCAAAAAAACCACTTTTGACGATCATAATTTATCGATTAACTGGTTCTATGACGGCACCCTAAACGCATCGGCAAACTGTCTAGATCGCCATTTGGCGGAGCACAGCGACCGTGTTGCCATTATTTGGGAAGGCGATAACGCCAACGAACAACGCAAAATCACCTACGGTGAACTGCACACTCAAGTATGTAAATTTGCCAACGCGCTACGCAGCCAAGGCGTACGCCGTGGCGATATCGTTACGATTTATATGCCGATGGTGCCAGAAGCCGCCGTCGCTATGCTGGCCTGTGCTCGCATTGGTGCCGTGCATTCCGTTGTTTTTGGTGGTTTCTCACCCGATTCTATTGCCTCTCGGGTTATCGATGGTAAATCCAAAATCGTCATCACCTCCGATGAAGGTATGCGTGGTGGCCGCGCCATTCCGCTCAAACGCAACATCGACGATGCGTTAAAACATCCCGATGTGACCAGTGTTGAGAAAGTCATTGTGCTTCAACGCACTGGCGGCAAGATTGACTGGGTAGAAGGTCGCGATGTGTGGTGGCATTCACTGGTTGAAACAGCATCCGAACATTGCGCTGTCGAAGAAATGGGCGCAGAAGATCCGCTGTTCTTACTCTATACCTCAGGTTCAACGGGTAATCCAAAGGGCGTATTGCACACTACTGGTGGTTATATGGTGTATGCCTCCATGACCCACGAGTATGTGTTCGATTACAAACCCGGTGAGATTTACTGGTGTACTGCTGATGTGGGTTGGATTACTGGTCACTCCTATATGGTATATGGCCCGCTTGCCAACGGCGCAACGGTGCTCATCCACGAAGGTGTTCCTAACCACCCAAGCCCTGCACGTTTAGGCGAGATGATTGACCGCCATAAAGTCAATATTCTCTATACTGCACCAACGCTTATTCGTGCACTAATGGCCGAAGGTAAACAACATTTTGATAAGTACGATGGCAGCTCACTGCGCATCATGGGCTCTGTAGGCGAACCCATCAACCCAGAAGCTTGGCGTTGGTACCACGAGGTCATCGGCCACGAGCATTGCCCGATTGTCGATACTTGGTGGCAAACTGAAACTGGCGGCATTTTGATCACCCCACTGCCAGGCGCGACCGATACCAAACCAGGCTCGGCAACTCGCCCATTCTTTGGGGTACAACCGGCGCTCGTGGACAACATGGGTAACATTTTAGAAGGCGCAACCGAAGGAAACTTAGTGCTGCTCGACTCATGGCCTGGCCAAATGCGGACCGTATATGGTGACCATGAACGCTTCGTACTGACCTATTTTAAAACCTTCCGTGGTATGTACTTTACCGGTGACGGCGCACGCCGCGATGAAGACGGTTATTACTGGATCACTGGCCGCGTGGACGATGTGATTAACGTTTCCGGCCACAGATTAGGTACCGCCGAAGTGGAAAGTGCACTGGTGTCACACGAACTGGTCGCTGAAGCTGCTGTAGTGGGCTATCCCCATGATATTAAAGGCCAAGGTATTTACGCTTATGTGACCTTAACCCGCGGCACAGAAGAAAGCGAAGAACTTCGCCAAGAGCTGCGCCAATGGGTTCGCAAAGAAATTGGCGCCTTAGCCACACCGGATCTGATCCAGTGGGCAACAGGCTTACCTAAGACCCGTTCTGGCAAAATCATGCGCCGCTTCCTGCGTAAGATTGCCGCAAACGAAGTAACCAATTTAGGGGATGCATCAACACTGGCCGACCCAGCTGTGATTGAGACCTTGATTGAAACTCGCTTGAATCGCAACGAGTAATCGTTGTCCCACACTTAATCGTGATTTATCACGATTAAGTGTTGCTTTAGCTCCTGTTCATTTGAACACCTGTCCGTTTTAGCAAGTGTTCCTTTTAATCAAGTAAACCCTGTTGAGAAAGTGCCTGATTGCCCCTTTCTCTTAGTTGCCCCTCCAACCAAGGGGCATTTTTTTGGTTCTGTGTTAAGCTTGGCGCTAAACTCAGTCGACCAAGAATAGCTAGCAGCGTGTCAGTTAATTCCAGCCCAAGCGTTACCCTCAGGGATTATCAGCAACAAGCCGTCGATGCCACCATCGCGCATTTCAAAAAAAGCACCGATTCCGCCGTGTTAGTCCTACCAACTGGAGCAGGGAAAAGTATCGTTATTGCCGAGCTTGCCCGCATCGCCAGAGGACGCGTGCTGGTTTTAACCCATGTGAAGGAACTGGTTGCCCAAAACGCACAAAAGGTGGGATTACTGACGACTGAGGCCAGCATTTATTCCGCAGGGCTAAATCAAAAATCGACTGACGGCAAAACCGTCGTGGCCAGTATCCAATCCGCTGCGCGCGCCTTAACTCAATTCGATGAGCCCTTCTCGCTGGTGATTATCGATGAATGCCACAGAGTCAGCCTCGAAAAAACCAGCCAATATCAGCAGCTCTTAACTCATTTACAGCAGCGTAATCCAAAGCTCAAATTATTAGGCCTGACTGCCACCCCTTATCGACTGGGCACTGGCTGGATTTACAAACACCACTACCACGGCAAAGTGGGCTCGCCTGAACTTGGGATCTTCGAGCAATGTATTTTCGAGCTCCCCATCCGTCCGCTGATTAAACAAGGCTATTTAACTTCACCAACCTTATTTGATGGTTTAAGCGCCCAATATGACTTCAGCCGAATCAAACCCAATGACAATGGCGAATATCCCGAGGCCCAAGTTAATGCGCTGCTGAACCACGCTGGGCGCGCCACAACGGCGATTGTGAAGCAACTGATTGAACTGAGTCATCATCGCCAAGGGATCATTATTTTTGCCGCGACCGTGCGCCATGCTGAAGAAATTGTCAGCCAGCTTAACAAGGAACACAGCGAACAAACGGCAATCGTCACGGCGCAAACGCCAGATAATGAACGTGATGAACTGATCGAGCGCTTTAAAGCGAGGGAGCTTAAGTTCCTCGTCAACGTCGCGGTATTGACCACCGGATTCGATGCGCCCCATGTGGATTTGATTGCGATTTTACGCCCCACCGCATCGGTGAGTTTGTTTCAGCAAATGATTGGCCGCGGTCTTAGGATCTGTGAAGGTAAAAAAGATTGTTTAGTGATTGATTACGCGGCCAATGGCTATGATTTGTATTTTCCAGAAGTCGGCCAAGCTAAGCCCAATAGCAAATCTGTTCCGGTACAAGTGCATTGCCCTGTCTGCCAGTTTGCCAATATCTTTTGGGGATTAACCAACAAGGATGGCGATATTATCGAGCACTTTGGCCGTCGCTGTCAGGGCATTGTCGAGCATCATGGGCAAAAGCAACAATGTGACTTTCGATTTAGGTCTAAATCCTGTCCCGATTGCGGACAAGAGAACGACATTGCGGCGCGTATTTGCCAGCATTGCCATTCGACCTTAATCGACCCCGATAAACGCCTTAAGCAAGTATTGAATAAGCAACACCATCATCTGTTCCGCTGCCAGCATATGACGTTAATGGATGATGCAGGCGATCTTAAGGTGCAATATCTAGACATTGACGGAAATGAGTTTAATCGGCACTTTAAGCTGCAAACACCCGCCCAATGGCGTGCCTTGTATGCGCTGTTTATTTTCCCCCATAGTCGCACGCCAGGCATTAAACCTAAGCAATACAAAAAAGTGTCTGAGCTGATTGCCGATAGCGCCGCCTTTCGGATGCCAGATCTGTTACTGCTGAAAAAGCACAAAAAAGGCTGGGATCTGCTCGAAAGCTATTTCGATTACCAAGGGCGCTATCAAACTGAAAATAAACACATCTGACATTATCAATTCGGTTAGCGCTATGGTATAAATCGCTTAAAGTAATCCTAAGGAGCTATTATGTACGTTGTTATTTTTGGCCGTCCTGGCTGTCCTTATTGCGTGCGAGCAGTACAACTGTCAGAGCAACTCGTTGAAAAACGTGATGACTTTAAATTTAGATATGTAGATATCCACGCCGAAGGGATTTCTAAAGCGGATCTCGAGAAGACTGTCGGCAAGCCAGTCGAAACGGTGCCCCAGATTTTCGTTGATGAAAAACACGTAGGTGGTTGCACCGATTTCGAACAATATGTTCGTGATAACAATCTGTTAGGTTAACCCTAATACGAGGTAAAGAATCCACCTTCTAAAGAAGGTGGCTTTGTTTTAACCCCCTAAAAGGGGGCCTTTATTCAAGAGCAAGTTGACCCTGCTCTTGCCGCTCTACTTTCTCTTGATGCCTAACGTATCTACGGAT
>NZ_JAKZGV010000071.1:0-16338 GCF_022557375.1 Shewanella sp. MM_2022_3 | reverse complement strand
CCAGAAATAGAGAATACGTCTTCGATTGGCATCAGGAATGGCTTATCGATATCACGCTCTGGCTCTGGAATGTAAGAGTCTAAAGCTGCTGCCAGCTCAAGGATCTTCGCTTCCCACTCCGGCTCGCCTTCTAGCGCTTTCAGAGCTGAACCTTGGATTACTGGTAAGTCATCACCTGGGAAGTCGTATTCTGATAACAGTTCACGTACTTCCATTTCCACTAATTCTAACAGCTCAGCATCGTCAACCATGTCACATTTGTTCATGAATACGATGATGAATGGTACGCCAACCTGACGAGACAGCAGGATGTGCTCGCGAGTTTGTGGCATTGGACCGTCTGTAGAAGCAACTACCAGGATCGCGCCGTCCATCTGTGCAGCACCAGTGATCATGTTTTTAACATAGTCAGCGTGGCCTGGGCAGTCTACGTGTGCGTAGTGGCGAGTTGGGGTGTCATACTCGATGTGAGAGGTATTGATGGTAATACCGCGCTCACGCTCTTCTGGAGCGTTATCGATTTGAGAGAAGTCTTTAGCTTCACCACCGTAGGTCTTAGCCAGTACGTGAGAGATAGCTGCAGTCAGAGTGGTTTTACCATGGTCAACGTGACCGATGGTGCCCACGTTTACGTGAGGCTTACTACGTTCAAATTTAGCTTTTGCCACGATATATTCCTTTCTTTTCAGAATAGTCCTGCATTGACAGGACCATATTACATTTATGTCGTAACTGGAAATTAGCTACGAGATTCAATAATCGCTTTCGCAATGTTTTGCGGTGCATCAGTGTACTTCAAGAACTCCATGGAGTAAGAAGCACGACCCTGAGTTGCAGAACGCAAATCAGTTGCATAACCAAACATTTCAGAAAGAGGCACTACTGCATGGACTATTTTGATGCCACCAAAGCCATCATCCATACCTTCAATCAAACCACGGCGACGGTTTAAATCACCAACAACATCACCCATATAGTTTTCTGGAGTAGTTACTTCTACTTTCATGCAAGGTTCGAGCAACACAGGTTTCGCCTCAAGCGCACCCTTTTTGAAGCCCATAGAACCCGCAATTTTGAACGCCATTTCATTCGAGTCCACATCATGATATGAACCATCGAACAGAGTGACCTTCACGTCCAATACAGGGAAGCCAGCGAGAACGCCATTCTTCATCTGCTCTTGGATACCTTTATCAACCGCAGGGATGAATTCACGTGGAACTACACCGCCAACGATTGCGTTGATAAATTCGTAACCAGCGCCTTCTTCATTAGGCTCTAGTTTTAACCAAACATGACCGAATTGTCCACGGCCACCTGATTGGCGTACAAATTTACCTTCAGCCTCAACTGATCCACGAATGGTTTCACGGTAGGCCACTTGTGGCTTACCTACGTTACACTCAACACCAAATTCGCGACGCATACGATCAACGATAATGTCTAAGTGTAACTCACCCATTCCAGAAATCAGTGTTTGTGATGATTCTTCGTCAGTCTCAACCCGGAATGAAGGATCCTCTGCTGCAAGTTTTTGCAGTGCGATACCCATTTTGTCCTGGTCGGCTTTTGACTTAGGTTCAACGGCAATGGTAATTACAGGTTCTGGGAACTCCATGCGTTCCAAGATTACTTTGTGGTCATTATCACAAAGTGTATCACCCGTGGTTACGTCTTTTAGACCAATAGCCGCGGCAATATCACCTGCACGGACTTCTTTCAGTTCTGTGCGGTCGTTAGCGTGCATCTGCACGATACGGCCAATACGTTCACGTTTCTGTTTAACAGAGTTGTAAACGCCAGAACCTGATTCAAGTACGCCTGAGTACACACGAATAAAGGTTAAAGTACCCACGAACGGGTCTGTAGCAATCTTAAATGCCAACGCCGCAAAGGGGGCGTTGTCATCTGATGGGCGCTCAACTTCTTGCTCATTGTCATCGATGCCCTTAATAGGTGGCACATCGACTGGTGCTGGCAAGAATTCTACTACCGCATCAAGAACCGCTTGAACGCCTTTGTTCTTAAATGCAGAACCACAGGTCGCTAAAACGATTTCATTATTTATAGTACGTTGACGCAGTGCTTTTTTGATCTCTTCTTCTGACAGGGTACCTTCTTCAAGATACTTGTCCATCAGTTCATCAGAGGCTTCAGCGGCTGCTTCAACCAGATACTCATGCATTTCAGCCGCTTTAGCTGCTAAATGTGCAGGGATCTCTTCATAAGAGAACGTCATCCCCTGGTCCGCTTCGTTCCAGTTAATGGCTTTCATCTTGATTAAGTCGATCACGCCAGTGAAGTTTTCTTCTGCGCCGATATTTAATTGGATCGGTACACAAGTTGCTCCAAGGCGAGTTCTGATTTGCTTCACTACACGTTCAAAGTCCGCGCCTGCACGGTCCATCTTGTTGACAAATACGATGCGTGGAACGCGGTATTTGTCAGCTTGACGCCATACGGTTTCTGATTGAGGTTCAACACCTGAAGCACCACAGAAAACCACAACAGCGCCGTCAAGAACGCGCAAAGAACGTTCAACTTCAATAGTAAAGTCAACGTGACCAGGGGTATCGATGATATTGATGCGGTGTTCAGTGAATTGAGCATCCATACCACGCCAGAAAGTAGTGACAGCAGCCGAGGTGATAGTAATACCACGCTCTTGCTCTTGCACCATCCAGTCAGTGGTCGCGGCGCCGTCATGCACCTCACCGATTTTATGAGACAAACCGGTATAGAACAGAACACGTTCTGTTGTGGTGGTTTTACCTGCGTCCACATGAGCACAAATACCGATATTACGATAACGCTCAATTGGGGTTGTACGAGCCACGATTATACCCTCTCCACCAAAACCTAAGTCTTGGCAATATCAACAACAATGGTGTGGGCCTAAGCCCACACCATCAGATTACCAACGGTAATGAGCAAAGGCCTTGTTAGCTTCAGCCATGCGGTGCACGTCTTCACGCTTCTTAACAGCAGTACCTTTGTTTTCAGACGCATCTAGCATTTCACCTGCTAGACGTAAAGCCATAGATTTTTCACCACGCTTACGTGCAGCTTCAACTAACCAGCGCATCGCCAGTGCGTTACGACGCACAGGACGAACTTCACATGGTACCTGGTATGTAGAACCACCCACGCGACGAGATTTAACTTCGACTGATGGGCGAACGTTGTCCAGGGCTGCTTCAAGGATGTCTAAATGGTTAGCGCCTTTCTTTTCAGCGATAACATCAAGAGCCTTGTAAATGATTTTTTCAGCAGTCGACTTTTTGCCGTCCTGCATAATGACGTTGATGAACTTAGCCAGCAACTCACTGTGAAACTTTGGATCTGGTAGGATTTTACGTTGTCCTACAACGCGACGTCTTGGCATAACAATTCTCCGTATGCTTCAGGGATTTCCAAAACTGGAATTCTCAAAATAAACTAGCTTGGCCTTACTTAACGGATACGTTAAGACTTAGGACGCTTAGCACCGTACTTAGAACGGCTTTGGCGACGTGAAGTCACGCCTGCACAGTCTAATGCGCCACGAACAGTGTGGTAGCGAACACCAGGTAAGTCTTTAACACGACCACCACGGATCAAAATCACGCTGTGTTCCTGCAGGTTGTGGCCTTCACCGCCGATGTACGAAGTAACTTCGAAACCGTTAGTTAGACGCACACGAGCTACTTTACGTAGTGCAGAGTTAGGTTTTTTAGGGGTAGTTGTGTACACACGTGTACAAACACCACGCTTTTGTGGGCACGCATTCAACGCAGGCACATTAGTCTTGTCGACTTTTGGCGCGCGTGGCTTACGTACCAACTGGTTTACAGTTGCCATGTATAGCTCCGAGTCAGTTGAATCAAACTCAACGATAAGGTGTGAAAAATCTATATCCCACAATGGTGGGACGCGGAATTCTAGAAAGGTAAAGCCTGACTGTCAAGAAATAGCCAACTTTTGCGGCATTTTCCAATAAAAAAGGCGCCATTGGCGCCTTTTTGTTACAAACTGTTCACTTAATCTTGGCTACCAGCCAGGTTTAAGAGGTCAGCGAGATTTTGTTCCGCTTCACTTGCAGTGATCTTATTCACTACAACTGGCTCGTCTTTCTTAGCACGGGCATCGTTACGGGTCTTGTGATAAGCGTAACCAGTACCGGCTGGGATCAGACGGCCAACGATTACGTTTTCTTTCAGACCTCGTAAGTTATCAGACTTGCCGCCTACGGCAGCTTCTGTCAGTACGCGAGTTGTTTCTTGGAACGATGCTGCAGAGATAAACGATTCTGTTGCCAGAGACGCTTTGGTAATACCTAGCAGTTCACGTTCGAAGGTCGCAGGCACTTTGCCTTGTTCGATCAGGTCGCGGTTAGCGATCTTCACGCGAGACACTTCTACTTGTTCGCCTTCTAAGAACTCACTATCACCTGCAGAGGTGATTACGCACTTACGCAGCATTTGACGGATGATCACTTCGATATGCTTATCGTTGATCTTCACGCCTTGTAGACGATATACGTCTTGTACTTCGTTCACAATGTAGTTAGCTACGTTGTGGATGCCACGTAGACGCAGAATGTCGTGCGCCGCTTCTGGACCGTCAGCAATAACTTCACCACGTTCGACTTTTTCACCTTCGAACACGTTTAAGTTACGCCATTTCGGGATCATCTCTTCGTACTGTTCACCGCCATCCGCTGGTGTAATCACCAGACGACGCTTGCCTTTAGTCTCTTTACCAAACGAGATGGTACCAGAGATTTCCGCCAGAATTGCAGGCTCTTTTGGCTTACGGGCTTCGAACAGGTCGGCAACGCGTGGTAGACCACCCGTGATGTCGCGTGTTTTAGACGATTCTTGTGGAATACGTGCTAACGCGTCACCCACGGCGATTTGCGCATTGTCGTCAAGGTTAACGATCGCACTGCCTGGTAAGAAGTATTGTGCTGGCACTTCAGTACCTGGGATCATCAGGTCACTACCGTCGGCACCAACCAGACGGATCATTGGGCGCATTTCTTTACCCGCTGAACCACGTTGACCCACGTCGAGGATCACGATTGATGACAGACCAGTCAGTTCGTCTGTTTGACGAGTCATGGTCACGCCGTCGATCATGTCAACGAACTTAATACTACCCGCCACTTCAGTGATGATTGGGTGAGTATGTGGGTCCCAGTTAGCGATGATATCGCCTGCTTCTACTGATGCTTCTTCTAACTTCTCGAGCACAGTACCGTAAGGCACTTTATAACGCTCTTTCTCACGACCTAATTCATCGATGATTGCCAGTTCAGAAGAACGAGAAACGATAACCAGCTTGCCGTCTGTGTTTGTTACGTACTTAGCGTTGTGCAGTTTCAACGAACCTGAGTTCTTCACTTGAACGTTGTTTTCTGCAGAGGCACGTGACGCAGCACCACCGATGTGGAACGTACGCATCGTTAACTGTGTACCAGGTTCACCGATTGATTGTGCAGCCACAACACCGATCGCTTCACCGTGGTTGATGATATGGCCACGGGCCAAGTCACGGCCGTAACAGGCAGCACATACACCAAAATCGGTATCACAGGTAATAACTGAACGAACAATCACTTCATCGATTGAATGCTCTTCTAACTTGTCACACCATGCTTCATCGAGCAGGGTATTACGTGGTGCCAGTACGTCTTCAGTGCCAGGATAGAACACATCAACAGCAACCACACGACCCAGTACGCGTTCACGTAATGGCTCAACCACATCACCACCTTCGATCAGCGGCTTCATGGTTAGACCTTCGTGAGTACCACAATCGTCTTCAATGACGACTAAGTCTTGAGCAACGTCTACCAGACGACGAGTCAGGTAACCCGAGTTCGCTGTCTTCAATGCAGTATCGGCAAGACCTTTACGCGCACCGTGAGTAGAAATAAAGTACTGAAGTACGTTTAGACCTTCACGGAAGTTAGCGGTAATTGGCGTTTCAATGATCGAACCGTCTGGTTTCGCCATCAGACCACGCATACCCGCTAACTGACGGATCTGTGCAGCACTACCACGAGCGCCAGAGTCGGCCATCATGTAAATGCTATTGAACGAAGCTTGTTTTTCTTCAACGCCATCACGGTTAATCACTGTCTCAGTTGACAGGTTTTCCATCATCGCTTTAGAAACTTTTTCGTTCGCACTTGCCCAGATGTCGATAACTTTGTTGTAACGCTCACCGGCAGTAACCAGACCTGATTGGAACTGCTCTTGAATTTCGAGCACTTCGGCTTCAGCGTCAGCAACTAAGGTGTACTTCTCAGCTGGGATCACCATGTCGTCGATACCGACAGATGCACCAGAGATAGTGGCGTAACGGAAACCTGTATACATCAGTTGGTCAGCGAAGATAACGGTATCTTTCAGACCTAATTGACGGTAACAGGTGTTCAACAGCTTAGAAATCTGCTTTTTGCCCATGTTCTGGTTAACCAGATCAAATGACAAACCTGCTGGCAGAATCAATGACAGCAGAGCACGACCGACTGTGGTATCTACGATACGACGTTGTTCAGTACGCTCACCATTGTCACCGATAACGGTTTCAGTGATACGCACTTTCACGCGGGCATGCAGTTCAGCAGCGCCAGTTGCATAAGCTTTTTCAACTTCAGCAACAGACATAAAGTACATACCTTCACCACGGCCGTTAATACGCTCACGGCTGGTGTAGTACAGACCTAATACCACGTCTTGTGATGGAGTGATTACAGGCTCGCCGTTGGCTGGTGACAGGATGTTGTTGGTAGACATCATCAGGGCACGGGCTTCAAGCTGCGCTTCCAGTGTTAACGGTACGTGTACCGCCATTTGGTCACCGTCGAAGTCGGCGTTGTATGCCGCACAAACGAGTGGGTGTAACTGGATGGCTTTACCTTCAATCAGTACAGGTTCGAACGCTTGGATACCGAGTCTGTGCAGTGTTGGTGCACGGTTAAGCATCACTGGATGTTCGCGGATCACTTCATCCAGAACGTCCCAAACTTCCGCCACTTCACGCTCTACCATCTTCTTAGCCGCTTTGATGGTTGTTGCTAAGCCACGACCTTCCAGCTTGCCATAGATGAATGGCTTGAACAGTTCCAGTGCCATCTTCTTAGGAAGACCACATTGGTGCAGACGTAAAGTAGGACCAACGGTAATTACCGAACGACCAGAGTAGTCAACACGCTTACCTAACAAGTTCTGACGGAAACGACCTTGTTTACCTTTGATCATATCGGCCAAAGATTTCAGAGGACGTTTGTTAGAACCGGTAATAGCACGACCACGACGACCGTTATCTAATAGCGCATCAACAGACTCTTGTAACATACGCTTTTCGTTGCGTACGATAATGTCCGGCGCAGCTAAATCTAACAGACGCTTCAAACGGTTGTTACGGTTGATCACACGGCGGTACAGATCGTTCAGATCTGAAGTCGCGAAGCGGCCGCCATCGAGCGGTACCAGCGGACGTAAGTCAGGTGGTAACACAGGCAGTACTTTTAAGATCATCCACTCTGGCTTGTTACCAGAAGTGTGGAACGCTTCCATCAACTTAAGACGCTTGGTCACTTTCTTGCGACGAGTCTCAGAGTTGATTGATGGCAGCTCTTCACGCATTTGTTCGATTTCTTTTTCAAGATCGATCGCGCGCAGCAGTTCTAATACCGCTTCAGCACCCATCTTGGCTTCGAATTCGTCACCGTACTCTTCTAATGCGTCCAGATAGTTTTCTTCTGTCAGCATTTGGCCACGCTCAAGGCTGGTCATGCCAGGCTCGATCACGACGAAAGATTCAAAATACAGTACGCGCTCGATATCACGCAGCGTCATGTCCAGCATTAAACCGATACGGGACGGCAGTGATTTCAAGAACCAAATGTGGGCAACTGGGCTAGCCAGTTCAATGTGACCCATACGCTCACGACGTACTTTAGTCTGGGTAACTTCTACACCACACTTTTCACAGATCACACCACGGTGCTTCAAACGCTTGTACTTACCGCACAAACATTCGTAATCTTTGACTGGGCCAAAGATACGCGCACAGAACAGACCTTCACGCTCAGGCTTGA
This sequence comes from Shewanella sp. MM_2022_3, assembly GCF_022557375.1. Classification (NCBI taxonomy): domain Bacteria; kingdom Pseudomonadati; phylum Pseudomonadota; class Gammaproteobacteria; order Alteromonadales; family Shewanellaceae; genus Shewanella; species Shewanella sp. MM_2022_3. Next base: position 8,246 of record NZ_JAKZGV010000071.1, on the reverse strand, counting down.
AGGTACGGTAGTTAATGGTTTCTGGCTTCTTAACTTCACCAAAAGACCAAGAACGGATCAGATCAGGCGATGCCAGACCAATTTTGATGCCGTTAAATTCTTCAGTCTTGCTTTGCTGTTTCAGAAACTTTAATAAGTCTTTCACGTTTCTCTCCTGAAGGAGTTAAACCGGGTGCTCCGCGACTGCGGAGCACCATTCTGTTGCCAAACGTTGCCTTAAGGCGACGCTTATTCCTGATCCAACTCGATATTAATACCGAGTGAACGGATCTCCTTCAGTAATACGTTGAAGGACTCTGGCATGCCAGGCTGCATCTGATGGTTACCGTCGACGATGTTCTTATACATCTGAGTACGACCGTTAACGTCATCCGATTTCACGGTGAGCATTTCTTGAAGCGTATAAGCGGCACCGTATGCTTCGAGTGCCCACACTTCCATCTCCCCGAAACGCTGACCACCGAACTGAGCTTTACCGCCCAATGGTTGTTGAGTTACTAAGCTGTACGAACCGGTAGAACGGGCGTGCATCTTGTCGTCAACTAAGTGGTTCAGTTTGAGCATGTACATGTAACCAACAGTTACTGGACGCTCAAATTCGTTACCGGTACGACCATCAAATAATTTCAGCTGACCAGAGGTTGGCAAGCCTGCAAGCTCAAGCATCTGCTTGATCTCTTTCTCTTTAGCACCGTCGAAGGCTGGCGTAGCAACTGGGATACCGCCTTTCAGGTTGTTCGCTAAGCGCAATAACTCATCGTCAGTGAATGAATCGATGTCAACGCGCTGCTGCACTTCGTCACCTAATTCGTACACTTGCTTGATGTAGTTACGAACTTCTGCAAGTCCCTTCTCGCGCTGATCTTCCAGCATGGCAGCAATCTTGTTACCAATACCTTTAGCCGCAGCACCTAAGTGAACTTCAAGAACCTGACCGATGTTCATACGTGATGGAACGCCTAGCGGGTTCAACACGATGTCCACAGGGTTGCCTTGCTCGTCGTACGGCATGTCTTCAATTGGGTTAATCTTAGAGATAACACCCTTGTTACCGTGACGACCCGCCATCTTGTCACCTGGTTGGATAGTACGTTTAACCGCTAAGTAAACCTTAACGATCTTCAGTACGCCCGGTGCCAAGTCATCACCTTGGGTGATTTTGCGACGTTTGATTTCAAACTTCTTATCGAAGTCTGCTTTCAGCTCTTCATGCTGTTCAGCTAATTGCTCAAGCTCAGTTTGTTTGGCTTCATCATCAATGACTTGAACCAATACATCTTTACGTGGCAATGCAGCGATTTGTGCTTCAGTGAAACCGGCACTTAATAATAAGTTGCGTGCACGGCTCAATACGCCTTCTTCAAGGATCTTGAACTCTTCGCCTAAGTCTTTACGAGCTTGGGCAATGTGCATTTCTTCGATTTCAATGGCGCGTTTGTCTTTCTCAACGCCGTCACGGGTAAATACCTGAACGTCGATGATGGTACCTTTAACAGAGTTAGGTACACGCAGTGAGCTGTCTTTCACATCAGACGCTTTCTCACCGAAGATGGCGCGCAGTAACTTCTCTTCTGGAGTCAGTTGTGTTTCGCCTTTTGGCGTCACTTTACCAACCAGAATGTCACCGCCCTTCACTTCTGCACCAATGTAAACAATACCTGACTCGTCGAGTTTCGACAGAGCAGATTCACCTACGTTCGGAATGTCAGCCGTGATTTCTTCGCTACCCAGTTTGGTATCACGAGCGATACAAGACAGCTCTTGAATGTGGATAGTGGTGAAACGGTCTTCCTGTGCAACACGCTCAGAAATTAAGATCGAGTCTTCGAAGTTGTAACCGTTCCAAGGCATGAACGCGATACGCATGTTCTGGCCAAGGGCTAAGTCACCTAAGTCAGTAGAAGGACCGTCTGCTAACACGTCACCACGAACGACTGGCTCACCAACAGAACAGCATGGACGTTGGTTGATACATGTGTTTTGGTTAGAACGGGTGTACTTAGTCAGGTTGTAAATGTCGATACCGGCTTCGCCTGGGCGCAGCTCGTCTTCATTTACTTTAACTACGATACGGCTCGCATCAACGTAATCGATCACACCGCCACGTTTAGCGGCGACTACTACGCCAGAATCCACAGCGAGCGTGCGTTCAATACCTGTACCGACCAGAGGCTTCTCTGACTTCAGTGTTGGTACCGCTTGACGTTGCATGTTCGCACCCATCAATGCACGGTTCGCGTCGTCGTGTTCTAAGAACGGGATCAGTGACGCAGCAACAGAAATAATCTGCTGTGGCGATACGTCCATGTATTGAATGTCAGATGCGCGCATAAAGGTAGATTCACCTTTGTGACGACATGCGATCTGCTCTTCAACCATGCGGCCTTCTGAGTCAACTTCGATGTTCGCCTGTGCAATCACATAACGACCTTCTTCAATCGCTGACAAGTATTCCACTTCGTCAGTGATCACACCGTCTACCACTTTGCGGTATGGTGTTTCTAAGAAGCCGTATGAGTTAGTACGGGCAAAGCTTGCTAATGAGTTGATTAGACCAATGTTTGGACCTTCAGGGGTCTCAATTGGACATAAACGACCATAATGCGTTGGGTGTACGTCGCGGACTTCGAAGCCTGCACGTTCACGGGTCAAACCACCTGGGCCTAGAGCAGAAATACGACGCTTATGCGTTACTTCTGACAGCGGGTTGTTTTGGTCCATGAATTGTGACAGCTGAGAAGAACCGAAGAACTCTTTCACTGCAGCAGAAATTGGCTTAGCGTTGATTAAGTCTTGTGGCATCAGCTCGTTCAGATCGCCTAATGACAGACGTTCACGCACGGCGCGCTCAACACGGACCAGACCAACACGGAATTGGTTTTCAGCCATCTCACCCACAGAACGAATACGACGGTTACCTAAGTGGTCGATATCGTCCACTTCGTCGAAGCCGTTACGGATGTGAATAATGTTCTTCATTACAGCAACGATGTCTTCTTTAGACAATACACCGCTACCTTCGTCATCAGGAATGCTGAGACGACGGTTGAACTTCATACGACCGACTTTAGACAGGTCATAACGTTCTTCGCTGAAGAATAAGTTTTGGAACAGGGCTTCTGCTGCATCTTTGGTTGGTGGCTCACCAGGACGCATCATACGGTAGATCTCAACTAACGCTTCTAAGCGGTTAGTGGTTGGATCAATACGCAGAGTGTCAGAGATGTAAGCACCGTGGTCCAGCTCGTTAATGTATAACGTGCTCAACTCTTTGATGCCTGCCAGTGATAACTTCGCTAAGTCTTCTAAGCTGATTTCACTGTTAGCAGAAACTAATACTTCGCCCGTGTCCGGATCGATGTAATCTTGAGCAGCATATTTGCCCACGATGTACTCAACTGGTACTTCGAGCTCAGTGGTGTTGGTTTTTTCGAGTTGGCGAATGTGACGTGCCGTCACGCGACGGCCCGCTTCAACCAATACAGTACCTTCAGCATCCTTGATGTCGTAGCTGGCGGTTTCGCCACGCAGACGCTCAGGGACTAAGGTCATAACCAAAGTATCTTTCTTGATCTTGAACTCAACGCGTTCGAAGAACAGGTCAAGGATCTCTTGAGTAGAGTACTCTAATGCACGCAGAATGATGGTCGCTGGTAATTTACGGCGACGGTCGATACGTACGAATAGTGCATCTTTAGGATCGAATTCAAAGTCTAACCATGAACCACGGTAAGGAATGATACGTGCGTTATATAGCACCTTACCTGATGAGTGGGTTTTACCACGGTCGTGATCGAAGAATACGCCTGGGCTGCGGTGTAATTGAGAAACGATTACACGCTCAGTACCGTTGATAACAAAGGTACCGTTGTCAGTCATCAATGGGATATCACCCATGTAGACTTCTTGTTCTTTAATATCTTTTACAGTGCCGGCCGCTGCTTCACGGTCATACAACACCATGCGTAATTTGACGCGCAGTGGAGCTGAATATGTAACACCACGGATCTGACACTCTTTCACATCAAAAACAGGCTCGCCAAGCTTATAGCTGACGTATTGCAGTTCTGAATTACCAGAAAAGCTCTTGATGGGAAAAACGCTACGGAAGGCGGCTTCAAGACCGCGCTCACCGGTAGGATCTTGATCGGTGAACTTCTTAAAAGAGTCTAACTGAATAGACAAAAGGTAAGGAATATCCAACACCTGTGGACGCTTACCAAAGTCTTTGCGAATACGCTTCTTTTCAGAATAGGAGTAAACCATGGGTTTCCTCTGCTTACGAGATGTGACCAAGACTGAATCAATAACTTAAGTTATTACATTCAGCACGTTTGCCCATCACCGTTGATGGCAAGAACCTAACCAGTAATCTCTGCTAGGGACTGCAAAATCTGGCGACAAACGGTGAAAAAAAATCGCCGGCGCATATAGCGCAAAAAAGGCCGACGGTTAAAAAACCGCCAGCCTCCACCCAAGTGGCTTGGGTGAGCAAGCTAAATAATAGCTTACTTGATTTCTACTGAAGCACCAGCTTCAACTAGTTCTTTCTTCAGAGCTTCAGCTTCTTCTTTAGAAACGCCTTCTTTAACTGCTACTGGAGCAGCTTCAGACATTGCTTTAGCTTCTTTCAGGCCTAAACCAGTTGCGCCACGGATGGCTTTAATAACTGCAACTTTGTTGTCGCCGTGTGCAGTCAGAATTACGTTGAATTCTGTTTGCTCTTCAACAGCAGCAGCAGCTTCGCCACCACCAGAAACAACAGCAGCAGCGGCAGAAACGCCGAACTTCTCTTCCATTGCTTCGATCAGTTCAACAACTTCCATTACAGACATAGCTGCAAAGGCTTCTAAGATTTGGTCTTTAGTGATAGACATAACAAATGTTTCCTATTGTTCTGAATTCAATTCTATTAAGCAGCCAGCTTGAAATTAAGCGGCTTCTTGTTTTTGATCGCGCAGGGCGGCCAGTGTACGAACGAACTTGCCAGCAGATGCTTCTTTCATAGTCATCATTAACTGTGCTAGTGCTTCTTCGTATGTTGGCAGTTTCGCCAAACGATCAATGTCAGCTGCAGGGATGAAATTCCCTTCAAAGGCTGCGCCTTTAACTTCGAAGTTAGCTTGCTCTTTAGCAAAGTCTTTTAACAGACGAGCTGCAGCACCTGGGTGCTCGTTAGAGAAAGCAATCAAAGTTGGGCCAGTGAACGTTTCTGCTAGGCACTCAAATGCAGTACCTTCAACAGCACGACGAGCCAGAGTGTTACGTACTACACGTACATAAACACCAGCTTCGCGAGCTTTTTTACGCAGACCGGTCATAGCACCTACAGTTACACCGCGAGAATCAGCGGCAACTGCAGATAGCGCACCTTTGGCAGCTTCGTTGACTTCAGCAACAATCGCTTTTTTGTCTTCGAGTCTTAATGCCATTGGCTTTACTCCTGGATTCTACCTAGGGTATTCCCTAGTATTTACCATACTAAATACTTATGTATTTAGTGACTTACGGTGCAGATTATCCAGTAAAAAAATTTAGCTGGGGCCTGACACCGTCTACGCAGGAAATTAAGTAAACCGTTAAAGTAAACACCTGCGGTCTTGGACGGAAGCCTAATTAATGATGCTTAAAGCATCAAAAACAGGCTTCAACCCACAAAGTGCGCGCATTATAGACTAATGCACTCACCTTGTAAAATTAGTTAGCTGTTTCGAGAGAAGCTTGGTCAACAGCAACACCTGCACCCATAGTGGTGGAGATGCTTACTTTTTTCACGTATACACCTTTTGCAACTGCAGGCTTAGCCTTTTTCAGTGCAGAGATTAACGCTTCCAAGTTTTCTTTCAATTGAACTGGTGTGAAATCCACTTTACCGATAGTAGTGTGGATAATACCGTTCTTGTCGTTGCGGTAACGAACTTGACCTGCTTTAGCGTTCTTAACTGCTTCAGCAACGTTAGGCGTTACTGTGCCAGTTTTTGGGTTAGGCATTAAGCCACGTGGGCCTAAAATTTGACCTAACATACCAACAACGCGCATTGCGTCTGGAGATGCGATAACTACGTCGAAGTTCATTTCACCGGCTTTGATTTTCTCAGCCAGATCATCCATACCAACAAGTTCAGCACCAGCAGCTTTAGCAGCTTCAGCATTTGCACCTTGTGTAAATACTGCAACGCGAACGTCACGACCAGTACCGTGTGGCAACACAGTTGCACCACGAACGTTTTGGTCAGATTTACGTGGGTCGATGCCCAGGTTAACAGCAACGTCAACACTTTCAACGAATTTAGCAGTTGCTAATTCTTTTAACAGAGCAACAGCGTCGTTGATTTCGTATAATTTAGTACCGTCAACTTTCTCGCGGATTACGCGCATGCGTTTAGTTAGTTTTGCCATTATATTAACCCTCTACAACCAAACCCATTGAACGCGCAGTACCTTCGATTGAGCGAGTCATCGCTTCAATATCAGCACCAGTCATATCGGCGGCTTTCATTTCAGCAATTTCCTGAATCTTAGCACGAGCGATAGTACCTACTTTCTGAGTGTTTGGACGTGGAGAACCTGATTTCAGGCCTGCAGCAGTCTTCAGTAAGTAAGAAGCTGGTGGTGTCTTAGTTTCGAAAGTGAATGAACGGTCACTGTATACAGTGATCACGACTGGAATAGGCATGCCTTTTTCCATTTTTTCTGTACGAGCGTTGAACGCTTTACAGAATTCCATGATGTTCACACCTTTCTGACCCAGAGCTGGACCAACTGGTGGTGAAGGGTTCGCAGAACCTGATTTCACTTGTAGCTTAATATAAGCATCAATCTTTTTTGCCATCTGACATTTCCTCAGTTTGGGTTCAAACGCATATCAGCGACATGCCAACATGCTCCCCCGAAAACAACGGGTGCGGATTATATAGAAATCCGCACCCGTTGCCAAACGGATTTTGTATTTAATTTAATCAGCCTTTTTCGACCTGACTAAAATCGAGCTCAACTGGTGTAGAACGACCGAAGATCATTACCGACACTTTTACGCGGCTCTTGTCATAATCCACTTCTTCAACGGTACCGTTAAAGTCAGCAAATGGACCATCACATACACGCACCACTTCGCCTGGCTCAAAAATAACGCGGTGAGTTGGCGAAGCTGTGGTTTCTTGTAAGCGACGCAGAATAGCATCCGCTTCTCTATCTGAAATTGGAGCAGGACGATCAGATGTTCCGCCAATAAAGCCTAAAACACGCGGGATGCTTTTGACTAAATGCCAGCTATCATCGTTCATTTCCATCTGGACCAAAACATAACCAGGGAAAAACTTACGCTCGCTCTTACGACGCTGGCCTGCACGCATTTCAATGACTTCTTCAGTCGGAACTAAGACTTCACCGAAGTATTGTTCCATGCCGTGCATTTTAATGTATTCAATCAGTGACTTACAAACTCGGCCTTCATAGCCAGAGAATGCCTGCACTACATACCATCTTTTTTTAGCTTCTTTAGCTTCAGTCATTCGAGGTGCCTATACGCCAGTGATAAAATTGACAATTCGCATTAACACTGCATCTAAACCCCATAAAATAAGAGCTAAGATACCTGTTGCAGCAAGGACAATAAAAGTGGTGTTAAGCGCTTCTTGACGTGTTGGCCATACGACCTTACGCACTTCAATTTGCGACTCACGCGCGAATGCTAAAGCTTTTTTACCCTTTTCGGTTTGCAGGGCAATAAAACCAGCAATAGCGAATGCAACGATAACAGCCAGTGCGCGGATCACGGCACTCGCCTCGCTATACATTTGATTGCCAATAACAGCAGCGGCCAGCAATAGGATCGCTAAACCCCACTTCACGATATCCAGAGAGTTAGTCTGGTTTTCAGTATTTGTTGTCATCGGTTATTCCGTTACTCAATACGGCCTGAGCTTGAGCACAATAATTAGGGACATACGACCCAGTTACAATACGCTTTAGATACTCTGAATCCCGAATACCCTTAGAAACGCATGTTGCATAAGCTCAGGGTCAAAAATCGGCCATAGATTGTATTCTGATTCGACTTTGTTAGCAAGGATGCACAACAGTTGCAACCCACAAAACCCACTAAATAATCGACTTAAACAAAAAAGGAAGCCTAAGCTTCCTTTTTTCTAATCACAATTGCTATTACGCAATGATCTTAGCTACAACACCAGCGCCTACTGTACGGCCACCTTCACGAATTGCGAAGCGTAAACCTTCGTCCATCG
>NZ_JAKZGV010000070.1:0-16621 GCF_022557375.1 Shewanella sp. MM_2022_3 | reverse complement strand
ATGCGCGTTTTTCCGGATGGTGTATTAGATAAAAAGCTGATAAGTTCTTTGCAATACAAACAGTTAATGATGCGCGTTTTTACTGGTCTAATGAGGTAAACGCGCATGCGCACTAATAAAATGTTAGCTGCCAAGGGATTTAAAATGACACTTATACTTGCTGGTCATAGTTCAGGTGGATTTGAAGAGGGGATTTATTTTGCCGCAGACTCTCATATCACACAGAACAATCATGTCCTAGTGAAGGGCTTTAAAAAAGTAATTGAGATTCCAATTCGAGTTAAGGGGTTAAATTTCTGTGGTGAGTGGTTTAATGGTTATCTAGGCAATAGGTATGAAGGCGCTTGTAGTGTTGCGTTTGCAGGAAGCTCTTTAGTTGCTCAGCATTTGATCAACTCAATGAGGAATCATTTAACAGGATTATTTCCTACTTATTACAATGGTAGCTATCAAATAGTTATGTCATGTGAAGCTAATAAGCACTTAAGACAAACTAATTATGACGAATCTATGTTTTTAGATAGTCATTTAGACACAATTTTAACCGCCGAGTATGTATCTCAAGTAATCTGCCATTCTATTGAAGCGGTATTAAATAAAGCTAGAGAACATGGCTCTATGAGTAGGTTGTTTACAGCTTATCAGGCTGAGTTTATTTTAGGTGTTCAATGCCCTCAAACCAGAGAGTACTTTTTATATCAGTATGAAATTGTCCCTGACCAAGAGTTAGGAGCAAGGGTTGAAACCACTAAAGTTGATCAAAACGAACTAGCAGTAATTGGTGCAAAAAAATTTAAAGGCGGTGCACTTATAGAGTTAGCACAATGTAAAGGTGAAGAAAAAACCTCAGAGAGAATTTTTCGCTACCTTAATAGTGTCATTGAGAGTGAAACAAGTATTGGAAACAACGGAATAGGTAAACCAAGTGGTTTGTATAATTTACAAGGTAATATTCTGTCTAGAATTGGATTCGAGCGTTAAGCAGCTAACAAGCCAAGTCAATGGGACAATTTTAAGCTGGCTCCCGTCGCTTCGCTCCTATTTTTGCCAGCTTAAAAGTTGCCCCTGCTTGGGGCGTTATATAACAAGAGGCAGATTCAAGTGAGTAAAGCCCTGATCATCATTGGCTGTTTAGTTCTTTTATATGCTATCGCGGCCTTCGCGGTAGACTTCTTACCGGTTGAGACATTTCAATCATCGTCTGATGATACTTACTTAAAGGTCGTGTCTACGGCTGAGAATTCATTTGATTGGACGCAATTTAGGCTTCCCGCATTAGCAGTAGGGGCAATACTCGTTGCTATCGGCATGTTAGTCGGTGGTAAAAATTAGCATGTTATATAACAAGCGCAGTCACAAGCGGCCACTGCGTGGCCTGGACCTCAACCGCTGCGCGGGTTTCGGCCTGTGCTGCGAGCGTTAGGTATATGACGTGAGCTTCGAGAATTATTCAAATTTAAAGGTTCGTTATCATGTTTACGGAACCCTGTTTACTTGCTTAGCTATAGTGATTTCAAGCATACCAACGTATTACATTAGTAATTGGGTTGCCGATTTTTTAGGAGTGGACATGGACGCTCCCGGTACTCCAGGTGCAAGTTTGGACTCATTTGATTATTTACTCTTATCTATCATGTTCTTGGATTTTATTTTTAGTTTGTGTTTTGTAATTTATTTGATTTGCCTTTATAAAAAATGGTCTTTCAAGCAAGGAGTTAGCTTGTTAATTTTGGGTAAAAATATACCTAGTCATTGGTTTGACAAGCCGAATGATACCTAACAAGTTGCTTAATTTCGTTCCGACCACAAAAAGCCGTGGCCTCCACTGGACTGCCTACGCTGCGGCAGCCCATTAGCAAAGCGTTAGGCACTTAAATATGATGAAGAGTTTTAGATCGCGTCTTAGGCAATTGGTTTTTATTCCAATAATTGTCGCTGCATATCTATTGATTCTCCGGGGAACTATAGAATTTTTTCACCCTAAAGATGGCGGACTTCTTTATATTGTCGATTTTATTTTTGGTCGGGAAACAGCATTTTGGGCTGCTGCCTATGTTTCCTATCATTGTTATGGATTTTTAACTCAATCCATATGGGGGGATCCGATTATATTTTATTCCTTGCTTAGTACCGTATTTATATTTTCTGTCTTTTTAACTAAAACAAAAATTGGCAAAAATGCCTAACAAACGCCAGCACACCGCGCCTGCGGCCGCTGGACTCGCAACAAGTTGCTCGCCGTTAAGGCGCGCGTTATGTGTGAATGACTATGGATTGGCATCAAATGGAAGTATTCAACGGTATCGATCTCAATGATTCTTTCGTTTTAGATTGGAGCTATGAGAATAACAGCTTGTACTTTGAGCTGGAGGCCAGCATCTGGCCAGAGTCCAAATATTATGCTGAGCCAAAGCTAAATGAATATACGTGTTACCGAAAAGCAATACTTCAATTCGTTAATACAGTTTCCGTTATTGGTTTAAAACCCAAGTCAGCCGTAATGTCATCAACTGATTCAGATGGGTCAATTGATTATGGCAACATTGATACATTGCAGGTGGTCGATGGTGGATTTGAGCTTACAGGTGATTTTGGAAATATAAAAATATTTGGCGGGGAGCTTCGATTTGAAATTCACACATAACAAGCCGCGTCATTTGCAGCCTTCGGCTGCAGCGACGCTCACAAGTTCGCGCGCATGCACGGGGCGTTAACCCATAGAAATTTTTATCCGAAATTCACCTGATACAGTCGACGTTCTGACACGCTTTAATGTCCCAAAACGAGTTGCCTGAGTATGAGACTTTATTACTCTTCCACAATTGCACCTTTATCGGCCAAAGGATACACTGCGCCTCCGCGGCATAATGGCACACCTTGTGTACTGCCTTTTAAAACGAGTTTGATTGAGAATTGGTTGCTATGGCTCTTGCCCCACACGCTGTACATCGCTTATATGAATATCGCAAATCCATTTCAACTAAGCCTTTTGGCGCTCGCGGCAAAAAACTCATCCGTTGTCCTTTGTGTTTGTTAGGTGCGCAATTTTGTACTTGTTCGCTGCGCAGGCAGTTAACCACTCAGGCGAGCTTTCTGCTGATCATGTATAACGACGAGGTCATCAAGCCAACCAATAGTGGCCGCTTAATTGCGGATCTGATCCCTGATACCTATGCGTTTCTGTGGTCGCGTACCGAGCCAGCAGCTGAGATGCTAGCACTGTTAAGCAACGAGCATTATCAGCCGTTTTTAGTGTTTCCCGCCCAATATGCTAACCCAGGCCAAACCGTATTAAGCCAAGTACCCATGGCTACGCTGGCGAACGGTAAACGCCCTTTATTGATTATGCTCGATGGCAGTTGGCGAGAAGCCATTAAAATGTTTCGTAAGAGCGCTTATCTGCAAGATTTACCTATCTTGTCTTTTGATCCTAATACGTTAGCGACTTACGCACTACGTAAGGGCAGTCACGATTTTCAATTGGGGACGGCAGAAGTTGCTTCACTGGCATTGGCTGCGATGGGTGAAGAGGCAAATGGTAAAGCATTAACCACATGGTTCGATCTGTTTGTCGAGTCATCATTACTTGGGCGCAACCGTCGCTGCCGTGAAGATATTCTACCGATCAGCGAGTTTACCGATGCCTTTGAAGCGGCTTATCGCGCTGCGACGTTGGAGTTGTGATTTATAGAAAATCCCCTCGAGTGAGGGGATTGATGTGCTTTATCTGATGCTTTAGTCGATAAATTAAACGGCGACTTCTTTGCCATCGAGTTTACGGATCACCACAGTGGCCGCGCGAGGGCGAAGCACGACACCTGTAGGCGTGACTTCAGCAGCGTTGTTTGAATAAGGCCAGTTTCCCGGATGCTGGATGTTGGCAAATACCGAGGTATAATCAGGGCTTATAGCAAAACCTGTGACTTCACAATCGTTGGGACCTACAAAAAAGCGTTTTAACTCCATTTGGTTATTGCTCGTTAAACTCGCTTGCTTATTGGCACTATCAAGCAGCGTCGAAGGGACAATCGCCAGCATTTGATCGTTCGTTTCTTCGGCGACTTCTTCAGCACCATTATCGGTTTGTACCCATAAGATCCCGCGTTTATCAAAGGCAAGGCCATCTGGGCTGGCAAATTGGTTTAGATCCGTTAAGCCAGATAAATTAGTCTCGGCATTACCATCACTTGGCGAGCCAAAGACAAAAATATCCCAGGTAAATTCAGTCTCTTTCTCAGCTTCATCCCAACGAATAATATGTCCAAAGTTATTTTTCAATCTTGGATTTGCGGGGTTGGCTTCGGTACGTTTCGAGTTATTTGTCAGTGTTAAATAGGCTGAACCTGTGAAAGGATCGACTGCGCACCACTCTGGACGATCCATCGGCGTTGCCCCTAGTAAATCTGCTGCTCCAGCGGTATTAAGAATAATCTCAGCCAGACTTGCAAAGGTGTCACCTAAGGTTTTGCCATCAGTCGTTTGGCTAGCTAAGGTCAACGGTAGCCAAGCACCAACGCCATTTTCATTAAACTTAGCCGCATATAATGTGCCTTCGTTCATATATTTATCGCCAACTTCAAGGCGATTGCTGCTGTTGGCATCTTGTGGGTCCCAAGGTGCTGCCGACACGAATTTATAGAGGTACTCAAAACGCGCATCATGACCAGAATAAAATACCACGGGTTTACCTTCGCTCAACTTACCAAAAGTACAACCTTCGTGACGGAAACGCCCTAAGGCAGTGCGCTTAATTGCGCGGGATGTGGGATTGTATGGATCTATTTCGACGATATAACCATGGCCATTGGCTTCATTGCGATAATCGTCCTGCGCGCTCGTTTCCTTTGGGGTCACATCAAAGCGGCTAAATTCATCAAGGCGTTCTTCATCTTGGCCGGCAAGATCATCCCAGCCATAACGACTGGAGGTTTTACTGATCCCAATGCGAATTTGATCTGGAGTGAGAGAGCCACGGTTAACAAAATATTCAGGCCAATTTTCCTCACATGTGAGGTAAGTGCCCCAAGGGGTATAACCATTACCACAGTTATTTAAAGTACCACGAGCTTGGCTACCATCGGGGGAGTATCGGGTTTCAAGCAGTGAAGAATAAGCTAGAGGACCGGCGATATCCATTACTGTCGCGCCGGTAAAACGGCGATTATGGCGATCGTTATAAATTACTTCCCATTGATTATTCGTGAATTTGATTCTAACCACTGACACTCCATGGGCATTAATTTCCTTGCGAACTTCATCGACAATGGTTCGTAATCCCGTTGTTGCATCGACCGTTGGACCATTGGGATGTAGGGCTATTTCATCAATATATTCATGGTTAATACACAATAAACCATCATCACCAGCGTCATTCAATGGGAAAAAATGCATTCCGTCATGGTGCATACCGACAGCGTTGGCTTGGTCATCTGCGGTATTACTGCCATCCGCTTTCCAAGGTGCAGCTTTAGAATTTAATGGTGTCCCCCAAGGTGCAAGGACTTGGGCGGTATACCCCTCAGGTACGACTACAGCATCTAAACGTGCGCCTTTGACTGAGGTAAAATTAAGCTTAGCGCTACTTTTGCTAGGTGGTAATGGTGGCACGGGATCAACTGGGGTGGGGGAGGAGGAATTGTCAGAACCACATCCCGTCAATCCTATACCTGCAAAGGCGGTCATGGCCCCTAGACCTAATCCACTTTTGACAAAATTACGACGAGATAAATGTTTATCCAACACTTGGTTAAAAGGTTCGTTATTACTTTTATTATAGCGTGTAGGATCAAAGGTAGCCTTGCTCATATTTTACTCCAGCTAGTACGGATAATTAATTTCGTGACTTAGCCTAAAGTACTTATATGACACCAAAACGGCATTTATATTACAGGAATACTGCAATGACTAACCATAAACATTTGCAAGACTTAACTTAAAAATATCTTAAATACAGTATTGTGAATTATGGACTAATAAAATGGTTAATCTTCTTTCGGTTTTAGATAATGGCGCAATGAACGCGGATCCGTATGACCAGTTCGTGCCATGATATATAGTGTATCCTTATTGTTTTCATGTAGTTGTGTTACGCATCCGCTGCGTAAACTATGTGCGCCGTAGTATTGAGCGGGTAATCCTGCTTTTACGCAATATTGTTTGATAATTCGATAAATATCGTCTCCATTTAAGAATCCACTATTTCGGTTAAATGTGGTATTGGACTTGTTATTATCTTTCACTTGATAAGGTCTTAAGGTTTTTCCATCACGAGAGATAGAGCGAAATAAATGCCCATCATTAATCTGACTTTCATGTAACCATGCTTTTACTGCATGATAAGCGGCGAAAGGTTCAGAATCAGGTAAATTTTTCCATTCTCTTAATCCTTGCTGATTACTTTTAGAAAATGGCAGGCGTACTTTTAATTTATCCCGCATAAAACTTAAATATTGCACCTTCAAATTCGCCAACTCAGAACGGCGAAATCCTCCTTGTAAACCGAGTTGAATAATAGCCTTATCCCTTGAACGCAGCAGAGGATGAGGTTGTTGCTCAACCGCTTGGAGCAGTAACTCTACTTCATCGTACATTATCGGTTGTTGATCATAATCTTGCACTCGGCGATTGTGATTACGACTCAAACCGCGCATGACTCGGAGCACCAGCGGGTGCTCAGTGGGTGACGGAAAACCCGCTTGTATGTGATAGTAACGAATCGCGGCTAACCGAGTGGTTAAGGTTTGCTTAGAAAGCTGCATCCCAGTGTCGGCCATTAGCAATTCTTTTTGATGACCAATAAAAGAAATAACGCTTCTTGGATCAGTCGGTAATGATTGTAATCTGTGTTCTAAGCAATATTGTGCAAATAGACTGAAGCTCGTTTGGTATACACGGCGAGTATTGCTGGATATTTCAAATTCAGTTTCGGCTGCTGCATTATAAAAGTCATTATGCACAGATTGGGGAAGTGCACTTTCTTCAAAAAATGCATTATCAGCTTGTGTAAGTTTCTTTGTTAAATGAGTGTTTACCCCTACGGGTTGCTGATTAACATCTATTGGATAAAATCGATTCGTTTTTGACATTAGAGCGATTTTCACTGCCGATAAAACTGGCGCAATTATACGTAAATCTTTGCTATTACTACCAGTGATAATCGTCATTATCACTGGTAGTCGAGTTATATGAGGTTAAAATGCACAAATAGGTTATAAATAAAACAGTTTAGAGAGGGCTAGGGCAAAATAGAGTGAAATTTATTTTTATATGAAAATTCAACCATCATTTACTGTGATTCACATTATTGCTTAAATATTATTCCATAAATGGTGTTGAACTTAGTGTTGGCGATAAAACACTCTACTTGATATTTAATGCTTGCCATAAAGTAGTAAGGATTAATTAAAATATTTAAATATGGTTACACCATTTTATTGATGATTAATGTTGACTAAATTTAAGACAGAATGATTGTTTGTGCTGAGCTGGTTAAAATTTAGTCTTTTAAAAACATAATATTAGCCATGATTACCAAGATGAACCTCCGCCTTAACCGTACAGCTTTTAAGCGAGAAGAAGGTTATAGCAAAAACGATCGATAAAATGGTGTAACCATTCTTTTATTTTATGGTGTTTATCGATATCATGGGCTTATCCGTTAACAACAGGTTTTGCATAAATGACGACAGCCTATTTTTGGGAATATCATCAAGAAGCACCAACCTCGGGGCGAAAATTACGGTTATTGGATAAAGCAGAATTAGTATTTGCCTTACCGTTAATTTATCGTATGGTTCATCCAGATGTGGTAGGGGAAAAGGCAGGATGGTTTAACTTATTGATGCATTCACCTACAAGTTATACTGAGTTAATCGCTAACATAAATATACTGGTTCAATTACGTAAGAAAAATCAAACCGTAGATGTTCAATTACAGCAAGTGAATCGAATGCTGAATCAATATTTTAGTGATTTAGGATGGCGCATGGTTCGCAAAGAACTTTCCCAGATAAAAAAGCGTCAGAAAAAGTCCCACATCGAAGTTAGCAAGGATATTATCTTACGCTTAAAGCGTTATATGGAACTTGAGCGTTTAGATAGTTTTGATCAAGCACTTGATACGTTATTATCAGAACATGCCGCTACTGTTTCTGCCGCAAATGAAGAAGAAACCTTTTAAATAATGTTCATATCAACCAACGGCTATGTTTACCATCTTCAATACGTGACTTTTTGGTTTAGTGACGTAAACTAAACTGAAGTTAACGATGACGCTGGCGTTAATCGCACAACGTTGGACAATGCTTCTAGCAGAAGTTTGTGACATAGGGAAATAATATGCCAAAAAAGCTATCAGTACTTTGCCGAGTTGAACCTGGTTGTCTCGGGCCCGATGGCCGCGAACATATTGAAGCTTTTTGTACCTTAGCACAGCAGGCCATGAAGCATTTTGCTGTTGATTTAGTGACGTGGACCTTAGTGCCTCGTTACGATAAAACCATGCCAGAAATGGAATACACGGTTGATCATAAAAATTTGTCACGTTCTCAAGTTTCCCAATACTTCAATACATTAGGTCAAGATCTCGATACATTTGAAGAGGTCTTTAACGATAAGCTCACCGCATTTATCAATTTATATTTAGCCAGAAAGTCATAGCGACAAGGTCTAATCGTTCTCAGCATTTCTTCAGTCGCAGACCCTGTCTATATGATAGGGTACAAGGATTTTTCAATGTCTTATTCAGCACCTCAGCCCGATGATGTATCAACCTTGATACCACTATTACAGCAACAATTTGGCTTTGCAGGATTTAGACAGGGTCAAGGTGAGGTTATCTCTCAGCTATTAGCTGGCCAGTCGAGCCTGGCGATTTTTCCTACTGGCTCAGGAAAATCGCTCTGCTATCAATTTACCGCGCTACAACTTCCCCATTTAACCTTAGTGGTTTCGCCATTGTTGGCTTTGATTAAAGATCAATTAAGTTTTTTACAACAGAAGGGCATTAAAGCGGCGAGTATTGATTCGACCTTAACACCAGAAATGACTCAACAGGTGATGCGTGAGGCTCGCTCAGGCGAGTTAAAATTGCTAATGGTTTCGGTGGAGCGATTTAAAAATGAGCGATTTAGGCAATTTATTCAATCAATTCCGATTTCTATGCTAGTTGTTGATGAAGCGCACTGTATCTCAGAATGGGGACATAACTTTCGCCCCGATTATTTAAAACTCCCCGATTATCGCCGCGAATTAGCGATTCCATTGGTGCTGTTACTCACGGCCACTGCAACACGTAAAGTAAAGCTTGATATGGCGGCGCGTTTTGATATTAAGCCACAACACATTGTTCAAACAGGCTTTTATCGTGCTAATCTCGACTTGACAGTACTACCTGTAGCAAGTCAGCACAAGCTGGCCGCACTACAACAGCAGTTACAACATGTTATCGGTGCAGGAATTGTCTATGTGACTTTGCAGCATACGGCAGAGGAGGTGGCCGCTGAACTTTGCCGTATGGGATTTGAAGCAAGCGCCTATCATGCTGGGTTTGAGGATGAGAAACGCCAGCAAATTCAGCAGGACTTTATGCAGGGCAATATCAACATCGTTGTTGCGACCATCGCCTTTGGAATGGGGATTGATAAAAGCAATATTCGTTTTGTGATCCACTATGACTTACCAAAATCTATTGAAAATTACTGCCAAGAAATTGGCCGCGCAGGGCGTGATGGACAACTTTCCCATTGCGTCACTTTAGCCAATTTGGATGGGATCAACACTGTCGAAAACTTTGTTTATGGCGATACGCCTGAACTGGCAAGTATTAAGGCTGTAATTAATAACATTCGCGAAGAAACCCACAATGGACGTTGGGAACTGCAACTTCATCAACTGTCAACTGTGAGTAATATTAGACAACTCCCTCTGAAAACGTTACTCGTGCAGCTTGAAATGCAAGGCATCATCAAACCACTTTATGCCTATTACGCCGATATTCGTTACCGTTTTATTGTGCCGCAAGAGCAATTTTTGCATCAGTTTTCACCCGAACGGCAGGCATTTTTAACTGATATTTTCGCCCACACCCAAATGAAGCGCATTTGGGGCAGTTTGGATTTTTCTTCACTGTATCAGGCTACGGGGGCTGAACGAACTCGAGTAATGGCTGCGTTAGAATATCTTGCTAGTCAGCAACTCATTGAATTAGAAACAAAGCAAGTCACCGATGTCTATCAAGTCGATGAACAAGGCTTAGTACAGGAAAACCGAGCAGAGCAGCTCTATCAATACTTTGCTGATAAAGAAGTAAAAGAAATTGCTCGCATTGCACAGTTAGTACGATTTTTTGAGCTAACAAGTTGCTTAAATTACAATTTAGCTCGCTATTTTGACGATAATGCAGCACCTCAATCCTGTGGTCATTGCAGTGTTTGTCGTGGCCGAGTGGCTAAATTGACCTATTCTGAAGAGCCAATATGGCCTGATGATACGCAAATTTGTGCCGATTTAAATGAGTTAAAACTCGCAGCAGAAGCCAAAGGCTTAGCACCTTTGTCCTTAGATACCCAATGCCAGTTTTTAGCAGGCCTGACTCAACCTATCTTGACTCGTTTGCAAGCTCGCAAACTCCAAGGCTTCGGACGTTTGGAAAAATGTAGATACGCCGATATCAAGCAAAAGCTTGAAAAAGCGGGTACTTAAGGGGTAATGATTGAAGGCATATATGCTATATGCCTTTCGTCATCAGATGCATTTAGCGGGTTTAGGTAATCCTGCGATTTTTGTCGCCTGTTTAGCCGGGCCAACGGGAAACAGCGTATAGAGGTATTTGGAATTGCCTTTATCTGGGCCTAAGGTTTGGCCAATGGCTTTAACTAACACCCTAATCGCAGGGCTGGTTTTATATTCCAGATAAAAATCCCGAACAAAATTGACCACTTCCCAGTGAGCACTGGTCAGTTCAATTTGTTCTTCATGAGCGAGCAGCTGCGCCATATCCGGGTGCCAGTCGGCGATATTCTTCAAATAGCCTTGATGGTCGCGTTCAATTTCGACGCCGTTAAATATAAGCGGATTTACCACGTGATCACCTTATCGTGCTGTAGAGCTTGAGTGACAAACTCGTTGTAATCAATTTGACTAATGTTATTAAGACGTTCCGTTAAGCCGCGGGCGATAACATCGTCTTTCAGCACCATTACCTTAAAGGGTGATAGCGCCATGGCCCATTGGCGCAGTAATAATGCATTTACGCCATCACTCGAGAGTAAAATCGCATCCTCTTTGCAAGCATAACGCAGGCAAAGTTTGAGGGCATTGTCTCGGCTGGGCGAGGTTTGAATATGATGTAAAATCATTAGAATACTAAGACCTCATCGACAGCTTTTAAGTGAGCTGAAATCGCTTCATCGTTTAAGATTGTCACCGGAATCGACAGCAAACCATGGCTTAAGCCGTAGTCACCTAAAGATTGTTTGCAGGCGAACACCGATTCGATGTCGTACAGCGGGAGCGCTTTTAACGCCGCGAGGTAATCTTTACCACCGATAAGTTCGGGTTGTTGGTCTTTAAGCAGATGAAGCACGCCTTCATCGACAAACACTAAACTCACTTCTTGCTCAAAACTGGCGCTTAACAGGGCAAAGTCTAAGGCCTCGCGGCCTTTAGTGGTGCCATGGGGCGCGCTTCGGAACAATATACAGATTTTTTTCATAACATTTCCGAAGCTTAAAAGCAGATCAAACGATCGGCTGATTCAATTCCCGTGACCAGTTCACCCAGTCCACCCATAATAAAAGAACGTTCCACATTCCAGTGGCTTAGCCCGTTCTCTTGTGCCTCTTGCTGCGAGACTATGCCGCGCCGTAATGCCGCAGAAACACAGTTAACTAACGAGACTTGATGCTCGGCAGCCAGTTGTTTCCAGCCTTTAACCACATCATATTCATCGGATGCGGGTAAGTTAAAGTCCGTGGAGTTATACACGCCATCCTGATAGAAAAACACGCAGACAATCTCATGTCCGCTTTGCAGGGAGGCTTGGGTGAAACGTAGGGCATTCACACTTGCCGACGTGCCATAGGCTGGCCCGTTTACTTGGATAATAAATTTGCTCATCATAAAAAAAATGGCCCTAAAAGTAGGGCCATTTTAGCGTAAGTTTCCCGAAAAGGGGATTAATCATCGTTACCAATGCCAAGCAAATGCAAAATGGCAATAAACAGGTTTAAAAAGTCCAGATACAAGGAGATAGTGGCGCGGATATAGTTAGTCTCGCCACCATTTACGATACGGCTAGTATCGAACAGGATAAAGCCGGTCATTAACAGCGCAAGACCTGCGTTAATCGCCATAAAGGCCACACTATTACCCACGAAAATGTTAATCAGCGCAGCGGCGATCACCACAATCAATCCTGCGAACAAGAACCCACGTAGGAAAGAGAAATCTTTCTTCGTCGTTACCGCGTAGGCAGAGAGCGCAATAAAGATAACTGATGTTAAACCAAGAGCTTGCATGATAAGCTCAGAGCCATTCGTCATACCAGCATAGTGGTTAAGCATGTAACCTAATGAGGCGCCTTCCATACCAGTAAAGGCAAAAACCCAGAAGATGCCTGCCGCTGAATCGGCTTTTCGTAAGGTTACAAATAGCAGTACTAAACCGCCGATAGATAAACCGAGTGACATCAGAGGGCTGATGTTGAGCGCCATCGCTAAGCCTGCACACAATGCAGAAAAGGCGAGGGTCATGGCCAGTAACAGATAAGTGTTTTTAAGAAGTTTATTCACTTCTAAGGTGGATGCACTCGTTGAGTACAGGGTTTGCTGAGTCATATCTTTCTCCATTAGCTTTTGAATCCAAACTGATCATTTTGATTTTTAACGGGCACGAGAGTTCCCATTAATCTCGCAAATCCAGTAATCCTGTTTGCATAGTAACTAAAACAGCGCTTGGCTTAAAGGATTCACGCCACAAATAACAAGTTGTAAAGGCTGATTTTTCTGTGTTGTCTGATGATTCAGCCGTATTTCGTTACAACAGTGCAACACAAAGACTTTAAAACAAGCTTAATCCTGTGATCATACGGCAATATTACGCCAGCCATTCACGGTGTAATTTATCGGTATCGCCTAAATAATCTAGCACCCAGGCCAGGGCGGGCGACATCTTATCGGCGTTCCAAGCCAGACAGCAGGGGCTAGTCAGCTTAGGATTTTCAAGCTGTTTTTCGACCAAGGCGCCAGCTTTGATAAAGACGCTGGCCAAATGAACTGGCATATAGCCAATGCCGAGGCCCTCTCTAAAACAGTTAATCGCGCGGATCCAATCCGGCACCACGAGTCTGCGCTGATTCTCCAATAACCAGGTCATGCGTTTCGGAATTTCCCGCGAGGTATCTTCCAAACAGATGGAGGGGAAGGGGCGTAATTCATCGTCGGTTAAAGGTCGGTCAATATTGGCTAAGGGATGGTTTTTGCTCACCAAAAACGCCCATTGAATATCGCCCATGTCTTTATATTGGTATACGCCACCTACGGGAATGGCGGTGGTTGCACCAATGGCGATATCACTTCGACCGGTCGCAAGCGCCTCCCACACCCCGTTAAAGACCTCTATGCGGATGATAAGCTCAATATCGTGGAAATGACGGTAAAAGTCGGCGATTAATACGCTAATTCTGTCGGCGCGGACTATGTTATCTAAGGCGATAGACAGTGTGGGTTGCCAACCATTTGCCACACGTTGAGTGCCACGTTTCATCTCATCCATTTGAGTCAGCAAGTTTCTGGCTTGCTTAACAAAATGCTCTCCCGCAGGGGTTAAGGTCACGCTGCGGTGGTGGCGCTCAAATAACACAACACCGAGTTCTTCTTCGATTTGCTTAACGGCATAACTGACCGCTGAAGGGACCTTGTGCAGTCGATTGGCTGCCGCCGTAAAACTCCCCACCCGGGCCACGATATCAATGAGTTCTAACGCTTGTTCCGAGAGCATAGCTGACATCCATTGTGATGAAAATAATTGATAGCATCTGTCAAAAATAAACGTTTCCAATCAAATTAACAAGTATTTAGACTGCACACCTTAAGTCTTTTGACATGATTATTTTATGAAAACATCTAGTAATATCTTTGTAAATATGAAGTTTTTTATATTCTTATTCTATTTGGCCTTGTTAAGCATGTTAGGCTTTATTGCCACAGACATGTATTTACCTGCTTTCAAAGCAATTGAAAGTTCGTTCAATTCTTCACCTTCACAAGTGGCGATGTCGCTCACCTGTTTCTTGGCTGGTTTAGCCTTAGGGCAGCTGATTTATGGCCCTTTGGTCAGTAAACTCGGCAAACGTTATGCCCTGATCCTCGGCCTTGGCATTTTTGCCGCGTCCAGTGTTGCAATTGCCAATAGCGACTCGATACTGATGTTGAACATCGCTCGATTCTTCCAAGCCATTGGCGCCTGTAGTGCTGGCGTTATTTGGCAAGCGATTGTGGTCGAACAGTATGATGCCGAAAAAGCTCAGGGGATCTTCAGCAATATTATGCCGTTAGTAGCATTGTCACCCGCATTAGCACCAATCCTTGGTGCTTATATTCTGAACGATTTTGGATGGCGTGCAATCTTTATCTCATTGTGTGTGATTGCCTTTTTATTGGTGCTGATGACCTTATACTTCGTGCCGAGCCATGCAGCGCATCAGGATGCTAAGCCAAGCGCAGTTTCCTACAAGCAGATTTTGAAAAATACCCGTTATTTAGGTAACGTAGTGATTTTTGGTGCGTGTTCAGGTGCGTTCTTTGCCTACTTGACGGTATGGCCGATTGTGATGGAGCAGCATGGCTATCAAGCAACCGAGATTGGCCTTAGCTTTATTCCGCAAACCATCATGTTTATTGTGGGCGGATACGCGAGTAAGTTATTGATAAAACGTATTGGTGCCGACCGTACACTCAACGTATTACTGGCAATGTTTGGACTCTGTGTTATCTCAATTGTATTTTTCACCTTATTAATGAAGATGGAAACTATTTTCCCACTGCTGATTTCGTTCTCGATACTTGCAGCGGCGAACGGGGCGATTTATCCCATCGTCGTGAACAGCGCCTTGCAACAATTTACCCAAAATGCGGCTAAAGCGGCAGGATTACAGAACTTTTTGCAAATCACTATCGCCTTTGGCGCCTCAAGCTTAGTCGCGCTCTGGGCAAGCTCAGGAGAAGTTGCCATAGGTTGGGCCATTTTGAGCTGTTCATTAGTGGTGATCTTGGGTTACCTGTTAAAAACCGAACAAACATGGGCCGATTTTGCCAAACACTTTACTGCGCCGGATCCAGCTCGCCTTGGGATCAATGTGGATAAGAAGCAAAATCAAGCAGATTGAATGTAATACGAGCAGTTAGCGCAAAATTATCAGTTAGTGCTTTACAGTCAGTAAACTAACTTATATTATGCGCATCGTTCGGAGGGGTGGCAGAGTGGTTTAATGCACCGGTCTTGAAAACCGGCGTGGGTTTATAGCCCACCCAGGGTTCAAATCCCTGCTCCTCCGCCATATTTCACGGAAAAGCCATCAGCAATGATGGCTTTTTTGTTTTTGGAATTTCGAAAGTTGAACCCCAGGGTTCCTAATTCTAAGCGCAGCTCCTCCGCGAGATCCCACGGAAAATCCATCAACAATGATGGATTTTTTTATTTATGGAATTTGACGCGGCCTTTTTCTTTCGCAATAGATTTAATTTCCCATTAGCCTAGTTGTTCAAATAGCAAACCTGCTTAGGTTAAATAAGGCTAGGTTAAGTAAGGCTAAGTGAGCTTATGCCTGATAAGACTTAGCGCAAAAGCTTCATAGGCAGGAACCGTTTGATTCCCCACCCATGTACTGTAGATGCAGGCGGGGTCACTCAATATGAGTCCAAGAGCATCAACATAGTCAGGGCCGTTGACCACAAAGAACTGCTTTTTGTAGGGCAACAACACCATCTGTGGTGACTGCTGTAAAAAAGCCAGTGCCTCATCAAAACCGCTGAACCAGTGATTGAGCAAGGTATCGCAGCGCCTGCTATGGAATAGGGTACCTAAGTCTTCACCGATGTGTGCTTGCCCAGATAACACTCTTTGACAGTGATTAAAATCAGTAAAACCGATTTCACGAGCCAATAGGCTTTGGCAATGCTTAAGCTGAATATCCTGCTGCGTAAAACCTTGCTTATTCATCAAGGGGGCGAATTTATCCAGCGCCATTGAATCACCAGCGTGGCAGGCTTTAAGGCGCTTTTTAGCGTGGATTTTGACTTCGGTTAAGGCGCGTGGTGCTGGGGTAATTTGTTGTATCACAAACAATTCTCCTAAGTTTTATTGGCATCTCCGCTAAGCCAAACCTAATCAATTGTTGTGTCATACATGTGATGCTTACATCGAGATATGAGTCAGAGTGATGTCATCTTCTGCGGATAGGTGTCTCTGCAACCTGGCGCCATTATTCGACTTCTTACCGTTTGAGTCAAGCTAAGCGCAGCTTAGTTTTCCACACTCTTCCTCACCTAATCGTTACATGCTCAGCCTTAATGTTAAAAATTTTATCACCCAACAACTAAAATCATATTGTATTACTATTAAC
>NZ_JAKZGV010000006.1:0-178001 GCF_022557375.1 Shewanella sp. MM_2022_3 | reverse complement strand
AAATAACGAAAGTAAATATTGTCAGTTTATTTTTAAAATTAAAAATGCATAAATTTATAAATAATAAATATCTAATTACGCGCAAACTACAGTATTAATTTGCTTGGTGATTTATAGGGTACGCCATCCTTGCATAAAAATGCAGATGAAGTCTTTACAAAATCACTTGAGTGCTTAAAGATGACAAAAAGTCGACACTTTTTCTCAATTTTGAGCATTTAGGGAAGAAAATTGGCATTTTGAGGCAGGTTTGCCACTTAAGACTGACGTAAATTAGCGGTGTTACGTATCAATTGGAGATTGTGATGAAGCATTTACATAAGTGGATAGTCGGAATTGGATTATTTACCGCAGTATTAGGGTCGGTGCAGGCCATGACCATATCGAGCAAAGATATTGGCGAAGGTCAGCAATTATCTAATCAATTTGTTTTTAATGGGTTTGGCTGTACAGGCGCAAATATTTCGCCCCAACTTGCTTGGCGCGATGCCCCTGAAGGCACGAAAGCCTATGCGGTGACGGCGTATGATCCCGATGCACCCACGGGCAGCGGCTGGTGGCATTGGGCAGTTTATAATATTGGTGGCGATCAACAGCAATTAGCGCAAGGTGCGGGTTCTAAAGCCAATGCATTACCTAAAGGGGCGATTGCGCTAAAGAATGATTTTGGCACCACCGACTTTGGTGGTGCCTGTCCGCCACAGGGGCACGGAATGCATCGATATGAATTTACAGTGTGGGCGCTACCGTCGCCATTAGAGTTACCTAAGGATGCCTCACCCGCGCTGTTAGGCTTTATGCTCAATGCACAAGCTTTAGGGCACGCTAAGCTGACCGCAGTGTATCACCGCTGATATTACAGGGCTGATGTATGATCCGCATGTTTGAATACGATTCGAAACAGGCGCAGTCACTCTCACGGGTGCCTGTGCATCAGCCCTCGATTATTAGAGTGATCCAAGGGGAAAAGTCGTTGCTTTGGCAAGATGATACCCTCGCCGTGAATGCGGAACAGCTATTATTGTTACCCGCCGGAAGCCATATCAGTTTCGTCAATCGGCCGATGAGCGGACGTTACCGAGCGGTGCAACTCGTCTTGCCCTATGAGTTGCCCTCAGGCGTTACGCTGGCGGCAACCGATAGGATGATGCCAAAGCCTACACAAACGATCTCACGCTCGGTCGATTTTGCCTGGAATGCGTTACTGCATAGCCTGACCTTGGCGCTGCCCACATCGGTGCAGATGCATTATTTAGCCGCATTATTGTTAAGTTTGCCGCAGCAAAGGAGTGTTAATTGGCTTTATGGGCATAAGCAATCGAGTGTCACCCAAGCCGTATTGGCAATACTGAGTCAACATCCTTCAGCCCCGTGGCAGCAAGAGGAAATCGCCGACAAGTTGCATATGAGCAGTGCAAGTTTAAGACGTAAACTGGCGCAGGAAGACACTAGCTTTAGGCAATTGCTCGCCGAAGTGCGCTTATGCCAAGGTTTAGCACTGTTGCAAAACTCTAGCGATTCAGTTTTACAAGTCGCATTGTCTTGCGGGTACTTGTCAGCAGAAAAATTTTCGACACGCTTTAAACAAACCTTCGGCCTAACACCCGCCGCGTATCGCCGTACCTTATGAGCAATCTGCGCAGTTGAGAGGAGTGCCATCCTTGGCTGGGTTTTGGTTAACCTTTCCAGTTTAAATCGAAGTCGTAGCGAACCCCGATAGCGATACTGTTATCTGTATCTCGGTTGTCATTGTCTTGATATAAGTATTCTGCATGTAGGCGCACATTGGCGCTGGGATTCCACTCTATTGTGGTATTAACGCCTTGATAGTTAAGACTGCTTGAGTCGTTTATCCCATCGTCGAATCGGAAGTAACCCAGCTTAAGCTTATAGTCCTGGCCGAGTGGCAGGGCGAGTGCACTATCGAGGCTATAGCCCTCTCTGTCTTCGCCTTGATTGAGTTGGTAGTCCTTATATTGATAGGCAACGGCAAGATAGACACCATTGGTAAAGCTATAAGCCATTGCAAAGCCAGTAGTATTTTCTTTGCCAGTATTAAGATTGGACTCGAAAGTATCCTGTTCTAGGTAACTTAGCCCTAGGTGTAACTGTTGCCAGTCAAAGCCAAGCCCTGCGTTCAGCATATCGGCACCACTGTTGGCCTCTTCGCTCTTAAATTGCGCGGATCCCATAAGGGTAAAATAGCCGATTTTTGTTTGATAGAGCGCGAGATTATCCGTAAAGAAAGGACTCTCCTGATTGTAGGCGAAAGGCGAGTTGGCATTATTGAAGATGTCAGTATATTCGGCGACTAGGCTATATTGTACGGGGCGTTGACGGCCGAGAGTGAATTGTCCCCAAGGAGAGCTTATGCCCGCAAAAGCTAAGCGTGCATCACCAAAGCTACCATCACCGTTCAGGTTTATTTTCCATTCCCCCTGTGCCAGCAATGCCCAGCCGGGAGCGAATTCAGTTTTACCTTTAATCCCTATACGTGAGAGTGCATCTCCGACATCCCAATCGTCGCTCAAACGACTATCGCTGTAGACCAGCGTGGGTCTCAGTGAGCCGTAGAGGCTAAGTTCGGTATTTTGCAGTTGAGTTGTTTGTTGCTGTTCTATGTGTTGTAGGCGGCGATCGAGTTGTTCCCAATCACTATTTTCTGCGGCCATAGTGGCAAAAGGCAGCGTGAGACCGAGTAGCAGTAGTGAGGTTTTATTCATAATTTCCCCTTATTTTAGGGTGTAACGGGTTTTTAAGATGCAACTAGCCCTGACCTTAAAGATCGCGGACATGGGTGTGGGTGATTCCCCCCGAATGGGGGGATACTGGCGTTATTGACTCACTTGGAGTTGCAGTGACCCCAAGTCGTCAGCTTTTACTTGCTTTTAGGTAACTTCTGGAACCAGAGATTGTGGTGTTGCTTAGCCCAGTTCTCATCGCATTGTCCCGTGAGCATGCATTCCATACCGCCTTCAGAAATCACTGTTGCCATATAGATATGTACGACGGTAAATGCCCCTAGCACGAAAGCGCTCACGAGATGCAGGATTAAGGCGAGATTGGCGCCATCTTTGGTTGCGACCAAGCTTGGGAACATCAAGACCACACCGGAGCCAATCATCAGAGCGCCAAACAGGGCAAAACACCAGAACCAGAGTTTTTCGCCTGCGTTAGCAAAGCCTGCATCAGGGTGCTTACCTTTGAACGAGCCGAAGTTGAGGTAGCCGCCGAGCGCCTTAAACCAGCCTAAGTCGCAGGCTTCAGGGAGTTGTTTGTTGGCCCATTTCACCACCATAACTAACCAACCTAATATAAAGGGAAAGGCCATAAGGTTATGAATGGCTACAGAGCTACCGATAAAACCGATCCAACGTTCTGCTCCCATATTCGGTTCTAACCAAAAACGGCCTGCGATCATCGCCAGTCCGGTGCCGATCAGCAGTAGGCAAGCGATTGCGCCTATCCAGTGGAACAATATATCCATTCCACTCCAACGGTTGACTTTATGGCCAGAGAAACCTTGAGTCAGTTTTGCCTTGCCATTGATTAAAACAAACAGGGCTAAGACGAAAAACATCCCAAAGAAACTGTAGGTCAGTAGATCGGCCCACCAAGTCGCAGGAGCGAGCGTTTCGAGATAGCCTTGATTGACTTGGGCCAAGGGCGCAGGAAACTCAGGCTGTAGTGGCATTCCACGAAGTTCAGGAATATCCCCTTGAACGGCGATTTCCTGTATGGGTTGCCATTGTTGAGGTTGGGGCATTAACGTTTCGCTCGCCAGTAACGGTAAGCTGTAAATGCCAGCAGTAAGACTAGTGATAACAGTGATTAATCTTTTCATATTATATCCTTAAGCATCGAGTCGAGGCTTTTCAGATGGGGCATGGGCCCCTGCAATATTTAATCTGTTCGCCAAAAAGTCGGCTAGTGCCTTGGCATAGCAGTCCCAAAACTTGAGCTGAGCATGGCGTGACATTCCGTCTGTGAAATATTCAAACCAAGTACCGAGATGTTGTTGTAAAAAACACTGTGCCATCTGGTTCAACTCATTGGCTATTGTGGGGTTGGTATTGCTATGGTGATGGCGTAGGGCTTCGGCACAGAAGAGAAACTCCATTTCATTGCCAATATAATCAGCAGGTTCATTGAGTTTGTTATCTATTACTAGGCCTAGTTTTTGGTAAAACTTGGCCACAGTACTGGTGTTGTCGGTGTTGAGTTGCCTTCCCCCATCGCGATACACAGACTCATAGGGGGGCACTAACAAGCGTGTCGGTCCTATACACATGCGGTTATAGTCACATTCGAGCTCTATCGGCTCAGTCAACCATTTACGAGCCTCCTGCAACAGCATGGGATATTGCTGGTTATGCTCTAACCAAGTGATCAGCAGTTGCAGGGTCTCGGGAGACGAAGGGGTGAACAACATTCCCTTGAACGCCTGATAACCTGCCGCTACTGGACCAAAATCCGTTGATGTCATAGCCGCTCCTTAACAATGACCATGTTAGGTTTGGTGACGCAGTTACCGTAACCAATCCCTTGCTTAGAGACTGAAGGTTTTTGAGCGAGTAACTGATTGATACGGTCGGTATCGAGACATTTTACGGGGCAGCCATCGACGCACGCAGGCTTAAGACCTTGGTCGATCAGTTCAATGCACATATTGCATTTAGCGGCTTTACCATCAGTTTTAAGCATGACGACGGCATCGTAAGGGCAGGCACTGACACACAGGCCACAACCTGTGCACTTGTCGCGGTTGAGTACGACGAGCCCGTCACTGCGTACTGTATATGCTTGGGCAGGGCAAGCAATTAAGCAGGCTGGATTACCACAGTGCATACAGGAGTGGCTTAGCCATACGTCTATTGCACCGTCATCGCACGGCACTTCGTATCTGTCGACTTTACGAAAGCGTACGTCTTCTGGGAGTTCATTGTGGATTTGGCAGGCAATAGTGCAGGCTTGGCAGCCAACACAGTTTTCTTGTCTGAAGACGAATCCGAGTTGATGTTTATTTTCCATGGGGTTCTCCATCAGGCTTTAGCCAAAGACACGCGGGTTGAATGGTAGGCAGAGCAACCACCCATGTCGGTCAATCTGTCTGTCGTCAATGAGTTAGTGCAACCCTCAGTGCCGTTAGGATTGAGTCTGAGCCAATTACATTTAGGGCTCATCAAGGTCCCTTGAGGTACGCCAGTGGTTATCATGGCTACAAACTTGGCCTCACCGCGGTGATTACTGAGTTGAACTCTGTCGTTGTTTTTGATGCCGTAGGTTTTTGCATCTTCAGGATTGATTTTTACGTAGTAGGCGGGAATGGCACGAATGTATTTTACATTGTAGAAGGAGCTATTGACCCGCTGTGGAACACCTGATGAGAGTAGGCGGAAGGGAAGTGCTTTTTCTTTGGCTTCCATCTCATCTTCGGGCAAACCCCAATCGAGTACAGGGTGAAAACCTGCATCGGCCATGAGCTGAGAACTAAATTCAATCTTGCCACTTGGCGTATCGTATTTACCATCGGCGAGTACAGGCTGGGGAATGTCTAACTTAATGTATTTTTCCTTCATCAAACGCTCGTAACTGACACCTTTATAGTAAGGCGAATCGGTCGTTAACAACTCGCGAATGATGTCATCGTTACTGGCTTTGAAGGCGGGATCTTCAAATCCCATGGCTTGGCCTAATTCACGGAAGAAGGTCCAGTTACACTTAGATTCTCCCAAAGGTTCAATGACTTTCTGACAAACTTGCACATAGTAGCCGTGGTAGTCGCCGACGATATCATCGGTTTCAAATTGGCTGGCCGCAGGCAGGATAATATCGCAGTACTGCAATGAGTCAGTCATGACCATATCATGGCCGACCACAAACAGATCTTCCCGTTTCATCCCTTCGATAACGGCATTGGTATCCGGTGCCACAACGACAGGGTTACCGTTATAGATAATCATGCCGTGGATGGGTTTACTCGGTTTGTCATGGCTGGTGGGATGCGTAGGATGTAGCGCCTTGGCTAGCTCCGTCATATTGATCCGCTGCGCATCAGGATTGGAGCGCATATATTTACCGCTCGCTTGATACTGATTGAGTCCGCCACCTGCATGAACGTTATCGTAAATTAATCCGTTACCACGTTTACCAAAGTTTCCTGTAACGGCGAGCAACATGGCTACGGCGCGTGACATACGGGCACCGTTAAAGTTACGTTGGAAACCATAGCCCATACGCAACATGGTTTTTTCGTTTTCGCCTAGCACCTTGGCAAATTCAAACATTTTTGCCCGAGGAACCCCTGTGATCTTCTCTATTTCGTCGTAACTGATCTCGTTCAAGCGTTGCAATAAGGCGTCGTAGCCAATGGTTTGCTCTGCGATAAACTTATGATCGACAAGATCTTTCTCTACAAGATATTTCATTATGCCCGCGCAGAGTTGTACATCTGTGCTGGGGTGAGGTTGTAGGTAAATATCTGCCTGTGAACATAAAGGGGTTCGCTGTGGATTGACGGCTAACAGCTTGGTGCCGCGGTCACGGGCTTGGTTAATGAGTTTGATAGCAATAGTGTTAGAAACAACTTCATCATGTCCCCAGGTGAGGTACACATCGCTGAGTAAGATATCCTCAGGATCTGGGCCGAGGAAGGTGCCATACAAGGATTCGAGCCCATCATAGGCGGCATAGGTACAGACTTTACGTTCAAGAATAGAGGAGCCGATACGGTTCCAGAAACGCTCACCGGAAGCGGACATTCCAATGGCGCCATAATTGCCAGAATAGCTATAGGGAAGAATGGCCTCTGAACCGTGCTCTGCAATGATCTGTTTGAAACGACTAGATATTTTACTGTAGGCGTCATCCCAACTAATACGGCGCCATTTACCTTCGCCTTTGTTACCTACACGCTCCATTGGATGTAGTATCCGGTCGGCGGCATAGGTATACTGAACGTAGCTTTGACCTTTCAAGCAGGGAGCTAAACCTGTTTTAGCTTGTTCTTCTGCCCCGGATACATAGGTCATGCGACCATCTTGCACTCTAAACTTGAGTAAACATCGGGCTGCACAGTTGCGTAAACAACTATGATAAACAACATCTCCATTTCGTTTTGCCAATAGACCTGTATTGGCGCCTTGTTGCTTGGCATGTGCTATGCCGGGGGTTAAGCCTGACAGGGAGGACAGTACAGCGCTTGCTGCAGCTCCTTGTAAAAACGTGCGTCTATCGATTTTCATCGTCATCACCCACCATGATTTGAACCTTAGGTTCGTTTTGATTATTGGCTTTGTGCCTTTTATATCGCCGGGAAATCGGCATGCCCCGAGAGAATCCCAGGGCGAAATTACTTACATCACATAGGTTTGCAGTTGGTTTTGCCCATTGATCAGGCTGATGGTCAACAGTTTGCCATCCTGTACTAACAGTCCTTGCGGATTGTTCGTGCCAGCCAGTTTGGCCATAGGTGTTACTTCGCCAGTAAGCAGATTGAGCTTAAGTACCTCGCTGCCGTCATTGTTGAGGACCCAAGCTTGCTCGCCTTGAACGCTGATGCCTGTTACTTGAGGTAGTGCAGGGAGTCCTTGCAAATTTGATTCGGCAGAGAGCGTCATATCTGTGCGGTCAAAGCGTGATAACACTAAGTGTTCGTTGAGTGCATCGCGGGTCGTAACCGTGACAAATTGTGCGAGTGTGCTGCTGTAACCCAATGCCAAGCTGTAGCTGGTTTTAGCGCGTACTGTGCTGAACTGGCCGCGAGCGGTTTCACCTATGCCATCGCTACTTTGGTTGAAGCGGCGATAGTTCATTTCCCAGTTTTGTGTTGGATCGAGAGTTAATTCCGCCCAAGCTTTATTGAAGCCCATCACCAGCAAGCTGTTGGCGGAAGTAAAGGCAACCCCATGAAGCGTTTCAATATGCAGCATATACATGCCATCAATCTGCGCTTTACTGAGAATTTGCATTTTCTTATCAAGGATATAGACCCAATTATCTGTTGTCGTTAGGGCATAAATCTCTGCGTCAGCTTGATAGTCAATGGCAGTCACACGTCCACTTATCTCCGATGGCAGCACTTGTTCAGCGACTAATTTCGCTCTAGGAGCCTTAGCAAATAGCGGTTCAGTTGGTTGCCAAGTCTCAATATCAGGATTATCAATGGCGTAAGCACCGCGAGCATTAGGTGCATAAGTTGGCCAGTGGTCGAGTTCCCAACTCATGTATTGAGGATTAAAAGAGACTCGGCCAGGGCTATCTTGACCTACGAAGGGAAGGGGGCCCGTTTGCGTAAAGGCTTGGACAATATTGCCACTGATCACGACTAGGAATATCCCACAGGCAACCTTAGGAAGCGTATCGAGTGGTTGCTTGCCGTAGCCGTTATTCGGGAACTTATTGCCAAGTGTGAGCATGAGTAATGCCACCACAATAAGCACGACGACAAACACGAATAACGCCCAAGTATAGGTATGAGCTCCCATGATTTTCAGTGAAAAACCTTGGCCAATATCACTGCCTAAATTGATCGAGGTATGAACTGAGGCCATAAAGGCACCATATATTCCAAGCCAAACTAACGCGGCGATATATTTAGGTTTTAGGCCAAAGCGAACGATATAGAGGGCTGTTAGCGCCACTAAGATCATGGCTGTACGTTCTTGCCAGCAGAAAGCACAAGGGTTATCTAAATAAATAAATCCGAAAATAAAACAAGCAATACCAACGGGTAATGCCATGATAATAATAGAAGCAAATGAAGCTAGCTTGTTAAATAAATGCTCTTTCATGGTAGCCCTTTAGTAATTGCCGATAGGAAGTAAAATGCCCCAAGACATCATTATCCAAATGAAGAAACTTAAACCAATGCAACCAAATAATAATTTGTCTGCGAGCGACTCTTTTTCTGGTTTTTTTAACACCAGATAAGCGGCAAATGCCGTGATGCAAAAAAGTGTGAACTCCATTAACTACCTCTTTATTGACGTGTGACTTATCTCTTAATTAGCTGAGGCTAATCGCCATTCTCTCTCTAATCCATAAACGAGTTTTGATTTAACCCAGTTGAATGCTGGTGAGTTATTTATATTTCCATAGAGAATGTAATTTCCAACTGCTCTTTGTTCACTGCGGATTTCTTTAATATCGTTAATCATTTCATCTGTTAATCTTCGATAATTAACCGAGGGAATCATGTCGACAAATTGACGAGTAAATTGATTACAACTTAACGTGATGCTGTTAGATTGAGCGAGCAGTTGCATGGCGGTTGCTACACTGTCGGTATAACCCGCCACATCCATTTGTAATCCATTGTCACGACAAAGGTTAACCAATAGCGGACAACTGAGATCGTTATAGTTATCAATCTCTAACAGTGGATAGTTTGATAGTTGTTCCAATGACATTTCACCCTCAAGAATGGGGTGATTATGATTGGCTAAGATGTAGATATCTCCAGTTTCGGAGAAGATTTCATTATTAAGTCGACTATCATCGAAGCCTTCGTACACAACAACAAAATCAATATCACCTGTTATTAACTCATTGTTGCAATCGTGACTTAAGCTACGGACATCGAATCTAATATTGGGTGCTTCAGGTTGAATATAGTTTGAGATCACTTTATGAACAGCATAAACAAACTCGTCATAGGCGCGTATTACAAAATGGCCACCAGATTCACTTGGAGTGAAAACAGAATGTTGACGTTCGAGTAGTTGATATTGTTCAACAAGATACTTGGCGTGCGGAATGAGCTCTTCTAACTTTTTAGTTGGAATTAATCCATGTGATTTACGAATGAATAGTGAGTCCATGAATATATCGCGTAGTGCATTTAATGTACGCGTGACGTTACAGTTTGATAGACCAAGTTCTGTGGCGGCTATATTGGCTTGACCATTTTTATAAACGGAAAGTAATACTCTAAGCTGAAGGTAATTAAGATTATCTATTTTCATTTTGGTAAGTTCTTGGCTTTATTTTCATATCACTATGAGCTCTTTGTAGGCTTGTTGCCAAGATTAATATGGCATTATGTTCTGGTTAATTCTGTTATTTATGAGTTTCATCCTGTTTTTAAGTGATTGAAATAACCTTATTTCTGATGGTGAAATTTAATTTTTCTGGGTTTTATTAGTGAATGTGTGAATGAGTTCAGGAATAAAGTTGAAAGATATGTCGAGATAAAAAATTGTGACATTCGTACTTGTGTTGTCTATTGGTGTGTCGTAGGAGGATGGGTTAGGCTAAATAACCATCGATATAAAAGCGTGATTTCAGAACGAATGCTTGCTTTATTCTTAAGCAAAAGTGTGGTTACTTATCCTTAATGCTAGAGGTTTGCTAATTTAGAAAAGTCGCTATGAGTTGCAGTATTCGTATCGCATTTAGGGCTCACTTAACAGGAGGTATTTATGGCAGAAGAGCAATTCACTGAAACTGGTTTTTGGAACAAAATCAAAATGTTTGGTCGCCAGGCTGGGCGTGAGGTGGTTGAGCGTGCTTTGTGGCTTTACTATGCTGCGCAAAAGCCTAATACACCTACGTGGGCCAAGTCGGTAATTTTTGGGGCCTTGGCGTATTTTATCTCGCCTTTAGATGCGATTCCCGATTTAACGCCGTTAGTCGGTTTTACTGATGATTTAGGGGCGTTAGCGGCGGCGTTGACTATGGTAACGCTTTATATTGATGATGAGGTTAAATCACTGGCTGCGGCTAAGTTAGCGTTGTGGTTTGGCGATGAGCCGACAACGCCTAAATCCTGATATCTCTGAGCATTAAACCTTAAAAATATGATTTTATTAGTGGTTAATGAAGATGAGTTGGCTTAGTTTTTTGAGGGTAAAAAAATTTTCTGTTAAACGTTTCACTATTACGCAATTGCGCTATATGCTAGCGCTGTTTTGTGAACCCATTGTGTGTGTTTAGGCAAATAAATGAAAAATATTATGGTGGTGATCCTGTGGTTGATAGGAGTCTCTGCCGCCACTC
Source organism: Shewanella sp. MM_2022_3 (assembly GCF_022557375.1). Classification (NCBI taxonomy): domain Bacteria; kingdom Pseudomonadati; phylum Pseudomonadota; class Gammaproteobacteria; order Alteromonadales; family Shewanellaceae; genus Shewanella; species Shewanella sp. MM_2022_3. Next base: position 167,003 of record NZ_JAKZGV010000006.1, on the reverse strand, counting down.
CCGTGTTCGCCGATAAGGCCTCGCCAGAACAACTCGCTCGTCTGTACCTCGATTTTATGGCTCAAACTAGTCGTCAGAGTGAAACTCTGTGGCCGGGATTTCGTCTCGACGATAAAGTCCACCTCTTCAGCTATGCGGGCAGTGTTTGGTTACGTCAGCCCGGTGGTGAGATTATTAAAGACAACAGTGTGTTAGAGTCAGTTAACCTTCACTCTGGTCTATCAGTTAATTTTGGTTTTCCTCAGTATCAAGGGTTGGCTGGTGTGTTGATCCAGCTCGAGTCTCCCACGATTCAATTTGATAGTACGACAAAAACTGCCGATTTGCCTTTCGTGATTTGGGCTGGCAATAGTGTGCATGAGGCGTTTCATTTTTACGCTCAATCCGAGTGGCGTGTATTAGAGGACGCTCGCCGCTATGAAGGGGAGGTCTACCCGCTTAATTTTGATGCGCGCTATTACCGTCTTCAGTTATTCAACTCGCTCATGTCAGCCTTAAAACAGCCCGAGCAACAAGCATTGTACTTAGGCCATGCTGCTTACTGGTTGCAGGCATGGCGTCAAACGGCGCCTAACGAAGATAAAGTCAGTTATGTGAGTGATTTAGTCGAAGGCAGTGCAAAATACGTTGAGTTGATTGCGGGCGCGCGCTTCCTGAGCCAAAACCAAACCTATCTCGGTTATCAACAGATACTGCTGCAATATGTGCAGGATTATTATCAACAGCTGCAAATGCTTGGCGGTTGGACGGCCGAAGCTGAGAATATCGGCGCACTTGCGGGAATACTGTTAGATAGCACCCAAGATGCCTATGTGTGGAAAGAGTCAGTGATGTCGGGCATGTTGCCTGTGGATTTACTACTGGGTCGCATTAAGCCGATTACTCCACCGGTTGGGCAAAATAGTGCACAGAAGAAACGTCTGCAAGATATGCTGGCTTACTATCCGTCGACTGATCAAAAATTGGCTCAGCTATTGCGAGATGTGCAGGACCCCAAGGTGCCACTATTGGTCATGCCGAGCGTAAGCGATAGCAGTAGTTTTATGGATGTGGGGGAAGTTCGTTCCGGGTTTTATGTTGTGCCTTATCAAGAGGAAATGACTCAGGCTTATTTAGGGATGAGTGTGCAATTTAGTAACTTAAATGTCAGTGGTAGCCCCTTGTTGGATGTGCCTTTGCAAAATTATTGTGAGGGCATTGAAGCCGCAACTCTGTTACCTTTGGGGTTTACCTTCCAACGCGAAGGTCAGTATCTGGTGTTTAATGAGCCGGAAATCCACGGAACAATAAGGGTTTCTGCAAGTGTTGTTGAGGGAAGAACCCTCTACTGTGCGATGAATTAATATGAGAAAAAATCAGCTCGAATTTACCTACATGCGTGGCATTGCGATTATTTTTATCGTGCTTGGGCATAGTATTTACAACTCTGAGGAAGGGTTTCCGTTATTGCTGGAAAATTTACTCAGAGGTGGCACGGCGCTGTTCGTGTTTATCTCTGGTTATTTTTTCCATCGGATTTTTTATAAGGACTTCGATTACGGTAAGTTCATGAAGAATAAAGTGCAAAATGTGCTTTATCCTTTCTTAGTGGTTTCTGCTGTTGGCTTATTCTGCTTGAGTTTGCGCTGGATTTTTATGGAGCATCAGCCACTTGAACAGTTGTTGCTCAGTATTTTTTATACCGTACGAAATGGTTACATCTTGTACCCGCATTGGTATATCCCTTTTATCATGGCAGTGTTTTTATTGTCGCCAGTATTTTTATGGTTTATTCGCTGCTCACAGCAAATGCGTTGGACGCTATTTGTACTGAGTTGTGTGGCGGCCATTTTGCTCCACAGACCCATAGGCAACGTTAACTTTATTCATTCAGTCGTTTATTTTATGCCTTTCTATTTGATTGGTATTTTATATTCTCAAGATGAACATCTTGTGTCGCGCTATGGTTCCATTTTAAGTGCGCTAGCAGGGATTTTCCTTATCGTGAGCTTGGTCGAACAGAGTTATATAGTGCAGCATGTGGGTAACTATCATAAAGCACCGTTTGAATATAACGGCATCGACTGGCAGTTTATCCAAAAACTGAGCCTGTGTGTGTTGGTGCTTAACTTCTGTGATTGGTTGTCAAAACGTAGTCGCTTACCTTGGCTTATCGAAATCGCCGAAATGAGTTTTGCGATTTTCTTTATCCATCCGCTGTTCGATATGTTGTTTAATACCACTGCAACGATATTCCGTTTACGTTTTCCGCCTGGGTCTGCTATCACGAGTATTCTGTTCTCGGCAGCGATTTTTCTCTTCCTGATGGTGGGTAGTATTATCACGGCACGCTTTATCAAAAAACGTTTAGGTAACCGTTCTCGTCTTTACATCGGTTGGTAATCCTTCACAAGCACAGGGGAATTAAGTTTAAATTTATTCCCCTGTGTTAGCGTGTTTTGCATTGAATTTCCCATGGAAAACATAATGCAAACTATCACCTTAGCACGTCTTGGAATTGTCGGCCTATGGATGGCAACGCCAGTATTTGCCAATGCGACTTCCAAACCTGTACTTGCCGTAGAACAAGAGACTTTCTTCAATCAATTAGCCGCCCATTGCGGTAAAGCGTTTGCGGGTAAAGTCGTCTCAAAGGACAGCGCCGATGCGGCTTTTCGTGATAAAGCGCTGGTGATGCATGTGCGCGAATGCAGCGATACTGAGCTGAAAATCCCATTCCATGTGGGAGACGACCATTCCCGTACTTGGGTGATCACTAAAACGGATCAGGGGTTAAGGCTAAAGCACGATCACCGCCATCAAGATGGGACTGAAGATAAAGTCACTATGTATGGTGGCGATACCGCCAGTATGGGAACCAGTCAAAAGCAATCATTTCCCATCGATCAGGCATCGATTGATAACTTTATGCAAAATGGCCTAACCCAGTCTGTCACCAATGTGTGGCATATAGAAGTTACGCCAAACACCTTCAGTTATTTACTCACTCGGGAAGCTCGTCATTTTCAAGTGGATTTTGATCTAACCCAACCGCAGCCTTTACCGCCAGTTCCTTGGGGACATGAGTAGGTTAAAGCGTAATTAAAACAAAACCTCTGAGCTTTTCGAGTTCAGAGGTTTTCTTAAAGCGGTCTTGTAATCTTAGTTACCCCTAGGCTCGAAGGTAAAAGATTGTCCCGCCAGTGCGGCTTCAAACATTAGTCCACCCTTGGCAACGGTAAAGACCGCCATGCCATTGATATAGGCTGCGGTGGCAGATTGATTACCACCGGCTTGACCAGCGCCTGCCGAGTTGCCTGTTGTGCCCGCTTTGGCGTTAGCACCCATATTAATGGCAACGGCGGAGGCTTGGGCATCAAACTCAAAACTGCCACTGGTGAACTCATTGTAGGATTTGGCATCTTTAAAGAAGATGATCTCACTATAGGCTTGTCCACCTAATTGAAATCCAATAGATAGCTGGGTTAGGCTGGAGTCTCCCATATATTGCCCCGCTTGAAAGACGCGACCTTTGCCGTAGGCGGCGCCAATACCAATCCCACCTTTGCCAACTGTTGGAAAGAGGGCGTAGCCATAGGCGGTATCAAAAAATTTGCGGGTTTCCTTGGCTTGGTGAAAATTTTTTAAAGCCTCAGTGTAACTATCATCTGCTTGCGCAGCTGGTGTCAGTAAGCTGGCAATCAAGCAGGTCGATGCGACAACAAAAGATAAAATTGATTTCATGGCGTTCCTCCTTAAGTCTTGGTTCCATCAGACTACCCTTTGTTGTCACAAATGACAGCCTAAAGCTGCGTTAATGTCAGCTCGGATTCAGTTTTTCAATAAGACATGTTGCCAGTTTTGATTGCTAAGCGATGGTTTAGTTCTGAGGTGGATTGGGCGTGGTGGTCGATTTTTCCTTGCTATCGTTCGATTCTTGCTGCAGTTGCTGAATAAATTCAAACTCCTCGGGGGTGAGCACTCCTGAAGATGAAGATTCAACTTTGGGTTTGGGCACTGATAAATGGCCTTTCAAATACGCTGTGCGAGTGATCTGCTTTAGACCATAGGCGGCAAGTAAGTAGAAACTTAATAGTAAGCTTAAGCGGGGCAAGGCGTGGGATAAGGCTGAAAGCGAGTCGCCTAGATAAAAAGGCAGTACAACCACAAATACACGCAGTAGCCAGTTAAATAACATCGCTAAGGTTAGGCCAAATAACCAGCGGAAACGGATGATTTTCAAGGTGTCCTGTGGTGCATCGCTCAATGGCGGTTGACTGACTTTATATTGTTTAAGTAGATGCCAAAGAGCGACAAAATAGGCTGCTGTTTGAGTAAACAGCAACAACGGCATTGCTAAACTCCAGTGGCTGAAATCGATTGTCAGCGGATTATTAAAGAATTCAGCCTGAAACCAAATGGCGTTTTTATGTAAGTTGAGCCGCAAAGTAATATCTATAACTGCAAGCAGTAGTGTGATAATCGCCGGCCAATAATGCCATGAAAAACCAATAGGCTCAGTATGTTGCTCTAAACTGCGTTTGCAATAGAGGTAAAGCAGTGGCATGAGTAAAAAATAAATCGGGGCAAGCAAATTAAATAATATGTGGATAGGAATTGGCGTGTTATCACGGTTAAGCATTCCCGTCAGAAAATACAGTGCGATGAGACTTAGAAAAGCCGCCAATAGCTTTTGATTATTGTCCGAATGATAAAAGTAACGAATATAAATAGCTAACGCGAGGCAATGTAAGCCACCAAATAGGGATAACCACCAATAGGCTTGAGCAAAAAATGTATTAAATTCGTTCATTTTGTCACCTCGACGACCTGTTATATCAGGGAAATTCGAGGCGAAAAAGCATTCCTAGGTATTTTTCTGTGAAATGGCGATGCGTTGATGACGATTAGATGCGGCTTCGGGGACTGACGCAGGTACGGGATGACGCTCGGCCAGTAAGTGTTTGATTGCACGAATGGGATGCGGTAACAGCATTCTCGGCCCCGCGAAAATCATGATCTCTTTGACCTGCGCCTTTTGGGCGGGCTTGTAGCAATGCACAGGGCACTTATTGCACGTAGGCTTATCTTGCCCATAGGGACAACGGTCGAGGCGAACGGCTGCATACTCTAGCAGTGCTAAACATTCTTCACACAGGCCGGATGCCGTTTGGCCTTGGTGCTTAGCTTTGCAATAGATCTTCGCCATCGCGCTAATGGTTTGATGCTCGAAGCGCAGTTTGCCTGTGAGTAGGGCCGCTGAGTCCATGGGAATACCTTAGTCTGTTACTCGGATAATCCCATCATAAGCAGCGGCACTGGCTTGTTCAAAACGTAAGTGTCAATTTATGAAGATGCGCACAAAATAAGACTTTAAATGTGCATTACCTTATCGGCATCAAGTGTCCAGCGGGTGAGATCCTGTAAGGTGCCAATTTCAGCGCCTTCGAGCAGCATATCCGTATTCACTCCCCGCGCTTGAGCGCAGGTTTTACACAGTAAAATCGGGACTTGCTGAGCACTAAGGATCTCAAACATTTGCTGCAAGTTATAGCTTAAATCAGGCGTTGTCTGCTGTTTAAGTGCCCCAAATACCGCATCTGACATTAAAAAGATTTTGAGATCAACATCTTGCTCGGTTTGATCCTTGAGGGCTAAAGCAATGCGCAGGCTGTTAAACAGTTTTTCTGTGCCGTATGGACTCGCGTGGGCAACAATAAGAATTTTTTGCATTAGGCTTTCCTTAATTTTTTGCAAACGGTCATAAACCTTAGCAGTTTAGCCGAATTGCTTATATCGATTTGCGTGCAAGATCGGATAAAACGGCATAAATACTTGATTTACCCAGATACTATGGACTTTAATAGCGGTAAATCACTGCTCAACTTTTGGACAAAACTCCTTGTCAGTCGCAGACCACTGAGTCGTTCTGGCAAGCCAACTGCAATAGCTTCTAACAGGAAGCAGCCATAAAAGGTGAAGAAGAATGAAGGTCATTGTCGTTTTAATACTGATCGTTATCGGAGTGTTTTTATTTCGTCGTGCCCAGCGCTTGGCGAAGGAAGAGCAAGAGGCAATGATGGCAAAAAAAACAACTGAAATGACAAAGGATACTAATTCTTTCCCAGAAGTGGCTGAATCTACGCCCGAAGTTACTCCTCCAGTAAATAATACGCCTGAAGACGCTTCTGCTACTGTGAAAGCGCCTGAGATTGAATTAATGCCAAGGGAAGAGGAGCATCAGCCTAGCCGCGCCGAAATAGTTGCAATAAGTGAAGATATTATCGATGTCGATATTCCCGCTGTGCCCAATGAAGACCCTGTGATTATTTTGGCCGACGCCTCCGCAAATATTGAGAAAGAGGCTGAAATTAAACCTGTATCCTCCGAGGCCGAAGGCCTTGCGACACCAGGCTCATGGGCGAATGTGACATTGCAGCGTGCGTTCGAAGGTTATCAAAGTGCAGATAGCGAACTTGCGCGTTATAACGCGCTACAGGACGTGATTGCCGAGTGTTATAAGCAGCGAAAATCGACTGACTATTTAGCCTATGGTGCAGCACTGTGTGAGCTTTATCTGGCATTATTCCTCCGAGCGAATGCCACCAAGCCCAAACAGGTTGAGCTTAAAACCACAGGCTTTATGCAACTTGCAACATTATTAAATGATACTCAAGCTTTTAACGAAGCTATCGCGCTCTGTCAGCAGGCTGTCTCACTTGGCTTAACCGACGGTACTGTCACTGGATTCGAAGGCCGGATCAGCCGTATTGAGAAGGCGCAGGCAAAAGCTGCAACTGCATAAAAGTTGATAGTAAGAATGACTATGTTGTCATGGCGTAAGGTTAAAGACTCTGGCATAAACTGGTTAATTCTAGCGCCTCAAATGCCCATAACCTAAAAGCGGTTATTTAACGGCTAAAAGCCGTGTAGAATCCGGAGACTTACCGCGCAAAAGGCGAACTAAGGTTCGCTTTTTTTATGAGCTATTTTTATGAAGTGTGTTGCGAGTTTCTTGAATCAAATCGTCAAAATGAAATTATCCTTGGTTGTCTTATTTGCCAGCTTGAGCCTTGGGCTGACAGGTTGCACTAAAACCCCGGAATGGACGCTATTTTATTATCCTAAGGCGATCTCGCTGCCAACGACGCCGTTACAACCTGATGATATCAATGGTTATTACGACACTCTCGAACAATGCCAGCGCAAAGCCCATGGATTACAGCGTTTAACGGGGTCAGGTATGAGTGGCTTCGAGGCCAGCGGCGCCGGCGTATATCAATGTGGCCAGCAGTGTGAGTTGAACGATAAGTCCGTGCTGGTGTGCAAGCTGCTCACTCAATAGGGAATGTATTGATGAAGTTCAAACAGGATTTTTTCACCCAATTGCCTGAGTTTTATTCCCAAGTCTATCCGCAGGGCATTAGTAACCCCCATTGGCTCGCTTGGAGTGACGATGCCGCGTCATTAATTGGCTTAAATCAGACAACAGATGAGTTATTACAGGGCTTATCGGGTAACGCGGCTGTTGAAGGTGCAAGCTATTATGCGCAGGTTTATAGCGGGCACCAGTTTGGTGGCTATACCCCTAGATTAGGCGATGGGCGCTCGATTATTCTCGGTGAAGCAATCGGCCCTAATGGTGCATGGGATGTGGCACTCAAAGGCGGCGGGCCGACCCCTTATTCTCGTCATGGTGATGGCAGAGCCGTAATGCGCTCTGCGGTGCGGGAGTTTCTCGTTTCTGAGGCATTGCACCATTTAGGTGTGCCAACGACCCGTGCCTTGGCGGTGATCGGCTCTGATATGCCCGTTTGGCGCGAGAGCCAAGAAACCGCAGCCATTACTGTGCGTTTGGCGCGCAGCCATATCCGTTTCGGTCATTTCGAATTTTTCTGCCATAGCGAGCGTGGTCAAGCCGATAAGCTGACGCAATTGCTCAACTTTACCTTGAAGCAGCATTATCCGCATCTGAGTTGCGATCTGGCGGGTTATAAAGCTTGGTTTTTACAGGTGGTGCAAGATGCCGCTAAGCTCATCGCCCATTGGCAGGCTATCGGTTTTGCCCACGGGGTGATGAACACCGATAATATGTCGATTCTTGGTGATAGTTTCGATTTTGGCCCGTTTGCCTTCCTCGATACCTTCCAAGAAGACTTTATTTGCAATCATTCCGATCCAGAGGGGCGTTATGCCTTTGGGCAGCAGCCCGGCATTGGGCTGTGGAACCTGCAACGTTTAGCGCAGGCGTTGACGCCTGTGATCCCGTCCGATGATTTAATTGCCGCTTTGAATCAATATCAACATGCTCTAGTGCAGCATTATTTGATGCTGATGCGCGCTAAGTTAGGACTCGCTGAGCGAGCGGATTCGACAGCCGAGCAGGATCAACAGGACTTAGAACTCATTGGCCGCTTTACCGTGTTGATGGAGAAAAATCAGCTGGATTACAGCAACACTTGGCGTCGATTTGGTCAGCTTGATCCTAGCAGTGTGCACTCGCCTTTGCGGGATGATTTTATTGATCTCAACGAGTTCGATACTTGGTATCAGGCATATCAGGTGCGGCTTGGTAAGGTTACTGATGTTGAGGCGTGGCAGCAGGCGCGTAATAACATCAATCCCAAGTATATTTTGCGCAACTATTTGGCCCAAGAAGCGATTATCGCCGTTGAAGAAGGGGATCTTGCGCCGCTACAGCGTTTGCACCAAGTGTTGCGTCAACCGTTTAGCGAGCAAGCTGAGCATGACGATCTGGCCAAGCGTCCTCCGGATTGGGGGCAAGGGCTGATTATGTCGTGCAGTAGTTGATGGAAGTAAAGATGAAATTAAACGCCATTCAGTTAGATAGCGCCGCGTTAAGCTTAAGTGTGAGCGGTGATATCGATTTTGATCATTTCGAGGCCTTTGCCGAGCCGTTAGCCCATGCTTTAGATTGCCGCGTGCGCGAGCGTCAATGGGGAGCCGATCGTCATCAATGGTTATTGGAGTTTGAAGGTACACCACTTTGGCTCAATTATGAGTTTTACGGCAATATCTGTTGGCTGAGTGTGGAGCGTGAGGCTGATGTTGAGGTGCTAGAATACCTTGCCACGCTGTTAAGCCGCCACTTATGAGCGCGCCACCATTTAATGAGAGAGTTCCAATGAGCCTAGATACGTTAAATCAACACCAAAGTGCTATCGATAATGCTGATTCGGGAGCGGCTTTTGCTTTTCAAGCTCTAACACCGGATTTGATTTTAGATGCTATCGAAAGTCTTGGCATTTACCCTGAAACGGGCCTACTTGCACTCAATAGCTACGAAAACCGCGTGTATCAATTTCGCAGTGATGAAGGGCAGCGCTATGTAGTGAAGTTTTATCGTCCAAATCGTTGGACCGATGCGCAAATTCAGGAGGAGCACGATTTTGCCCTCGCGCTTGCCGAGCAGGAAATCCCGATGGCGGTGCCAGCCTTAGTGCAAGGGCGTACCTTGCACCATTTCCAAGGTTTTCGGTTTGCACTGTTTCCTTCCATCGGTGGTCGAGCCTTTGAGGTCGATAATTTAGAACAGTTGGAATTTGTTGGCCGTTTTATCGGTCGTATACATCAGTACGGCGCGCAGTCGGTTTTTCATGCCCGCGAACCGCTCAATCCGCAAATCTTAGGCGATGAGCCTTTGGCGTGGTTGAAACAATCAGAATTAGTGCCGACTTCTCTACGGGTCGCCTTTTTCACTGTGGTCGAACAAGTGCTGGCGAAGGTCAACACCGTTTGGTCGCAGCAATGTTTCAAACCGATTCGCTTGCATGGCGATTTACACCCAGGGAATATTCTTTGGACACCCGATGGGCCGGGTTTTGTGGATTTAGACGATGCCCGTATGGGACCTGCCATTCAAGATTTATGGATGATGTTAACGGGGGATAGGGCGCAGCAGCAACTGCAACTCGAGGTATTGCTCGAAGCCTATGAGGAATTTTGTGAATTCGATACGCGGCAACTGGCGTTGATTGAACCCCTACGCGCATTACGGATGGTGCACTATAACGCTTGGATTGGCAGGCGTTGGCAAGATCCGGCTTTCCCTATGCATTTCCCATGGTTTGGGGATGAAAATTATTGGGAGCAGCAGATTTTGGCATTTAAGGAGCAACTCGCGGCACTTAATGAACCACCGCTAAGTTTGATCCCTTATTAAATGTGTGAACAGGGTGGGATTTACGTGGCTCTCTTGCCTAACGGATTGAACTCTCAGCTTGAGTTACACTCAAAAAATGAAATATGTTAGGCTCCAGCTATTTTAGATAATTGATTTAAGGAAAATTCATGAAAAAAGCATTACTTATGGCGGCAGCGCTGTTATTGGCTCCATTAGCGGTTTCGGCAGCGGAATACAAAGAAGGCGTACATTACACTGTGATTAATGATGGTCCCGCGACAGCTAAACCTGAAATCACCGAGTTTTTCTCTTTCTATTGCCCACATTGCTACAACTTTTCGAAAACGGTTGTGCCTAAAATTTTGGCTGAAAAGCCAGCAGGTGTTGAATTTAACCAAGCCCACGTTGATTTTATCGGCAAAGAAATGGGCGTAGAGATGTCACGCGCTTTTGCGGTTGCTCATCAACTCAATGTCGATGAAAAAATCGATGCGGCTTTATTTGCTGCCATCCATGACAAGAAACAACACTTTACTAGCCGTGACGATGTGCGTGCCTTATTTGTGGCTAATGGCGTTGATGGTAAAGCTTTTGATGCCGCAGCAGATTCATTTATGGTCAAAGCCCAAATGGCGAAAATGAAGCGCGATACTGAAAACGCGAAACTTTCTGGCGTGCCTGCGATAGTGGTGAATGGCAAATACCGTGTTGAAACGGGTGCGATTAAGTCCTATGACGAGCTATTAGACATTGCGTATTACTTAGCGAGAAAGTAATTATCTTAGGATTGCGGTGATTTAGTCATCTAATTGCAATCTAACTCATTGATAATGAATAAGTAACACAAAAGGAGCCGAGCGCTCCTTTTTTATTGGCCGCATCAAATTGTCCACGATACGTTGAACCAGTTTTGCGGAGAATGCGTATTAGGATTTAGGCAAAAAAAAACCGTACTTCCGATAATGGAGAGTACGGACTTGAGCCATATGGCTCATTTTTACCCTGAGTAACACGGATGATTTTAGATAAGCGTCAAAATAATGTCAATAGTCAAAATATTGACACTTGGGTTTGTGTTTATCATTGCTTTATTTTTATAAATTAAATCAATTTGTTATTTTGTATTTATTGTAAGTTTTGAAAATAATTCTTTATCGATGAAACTCAATTGGACATCTTTCTGTCAAATGACTGTGGTCAATAACAACAAAAATGCCTGTAGGGGGTTATATGAGAGTTTTCCCTGTCTACGCACCTAAGCTTATTGTTAAGCATGCGCGTATTTTTCTCACTGGCGTGATATGGGTAAAAGACTTAGGTCGATTGGAATTTGAAAAAGGAAGATTTTTATTACCGAGAAAAAGCCTGCCAAAAGTAAAGCAGGCTATCTTAGAGCTGAACGAATTGATTGAAGCGCAGAATCATCAAACTAAAACAGCTTAGATTTCACTATTGAGCAAGCCAACAAGTCCGGTAACTTTCTCGTTCCAAGAACTCAGTTCTTGCTGCAATTGTTGGTTTTGCTCACTTAATTGTTGGTTTTGCTCACTCAAGGTTGACGTCTTTTGCTTCTCTTCCTCTAGCTCCATTTTTAGAAGCTCGATAGTTTCGAGTGTAGCCTGGATCTTGGTTTCCAGTTTGGACAGTAATTCAAGGCTCATCTGGAGAGTCCTATAGTTTCTGGATGGGACTGTGATTCTAGCAGTGCCAAGAGCATAAGGAATAGCAGTCTTTGCCGTTTGGCTAAAAAATACCCTATAACGGAGTGCTAATTTAAGTTTTTTTGCATTTGTTATTAACTCGTTAGTATTCTTGGTTTTATTTATTATCGGAATGGCCCATGACATCAAGCCTGCTCGCCATAATTCCCCTGTTATTAACCTTAGTGTTAGCCCTATGGTTGCGACGTACCTTAGTTGCCCTAGGTGTTGGTATCCTCTCGGGCGCCTTGATTATTGCCCACTTCAATATACTGCAAAGCTTAAGTTATCTTGTGGAGATAGGCGTTAAGCAGTTTTATAGCCAAGATGCATGGCAATGGTGGCATTTAAACGTGCTAATGGCCATGTTATTGCTGGGGAGCATGACACATCTACTTGCCCGAAGTGGTGCGGTAGGGCAGTTCGGTGACTGGTTATATCACCGTATTCGTACGGGCCGACAAGCGCGTATTGGTGTCGTATTGCTGGGTTGGTTAGTGTTTATTGATGGCATTTTTAGCTGCCTTGCCGTAGGGCATGTGTGCCAACCGTTGAGCCAGCGTTATGGTATTCGTCAGACACAACTGGCTTATTTGGTTGACTCTAATGCGTCGCCGCTTTGTTCACTCTTGCCTTTTTCTAGCTGGGGGCCCTATGTGATGGCGCTACTGGCGGGACTCAGCTTTTTACCCGTTTCAGCCCTTGAAGCCTTTATCGAGGTGGCCTTATCCAATTTTTATGCGATTACGACTTTAGGTTTGTCGTTGATTGTGGCCTGGTTTGGGGTCGGATTTAATCCTATGGAGAGGGCTGCGTTGGGAGCTGAGCCGCTGGATACTGATCATGTTGAAATTGTATCGCCTAGCACCCAAGGGAATCCTTGGCTGTTGTCCATTCCGATGCTGACCTTACTGTGCGCCTCTGTCGGTTTAACTCTCTGGTCTGGCGCGCAGCAGGTGCCGTCATGGGATATTTCGGCCTGGTTAGCCAGCGCTGATATTGGTGCTGCGATGCGTGATGCGTGTTTGTTATCGACGTTAGTGACTCTAGTGTTGTTGCTGCTGTCGGGCCGAAGCATTGGGAAACTGCTGGGCGATCTAGCCCATGGGGTTCGGATGATCGCCTTTGCTATCGCGATTTTACTCTGCACTTGGATGATAGGTGCTGTAATCCAAGATCTGGGCGTGGCGAGTTTATTGGCCGATTGGGCAAAATGGTATTTATCCCCCAGTTTGCTGGTGGCGGGGATGTTCCTGCTTTGCGCTATCATGGCCTTTGCCACAGGTTCAAGCTGGGGAACCTTTGCGATTATGATCCCCATCGGCGGAGAAATCGCCCATAACATGGATGCCAGCTTGCTGTTACCTGTATTAAGTGCGGTGATGGCAGGCTCGGTGTTTGGCGATCATTGTTCGCCAATTTCCGATACCAGCGTGCTGAGCGCGACCAGTTCAGGCTGTTTACCCCATGACCATGTGGTGACTCAACTGCCCTTTGCATTAATTGCTGCTGTTGCGGCATTAGTGGGATTTCAGTTAGTCAATTTATCTGTGGCAACTGTGTTTGTATGGTGTGGCGTGATATTTACGGCGCTAGGTTTGCTCATGCTCATGACGCGCTTTTATCCACCCTGGGTGGGCGCTCGTTCGCAGACAAACTGAGCCTTTCGGGGTAAAATGGTCACAGAATTAACTATCTGATTTAAGAGATTATCCCTATGAGCATTACCCGTTTAGATGTTGGTACACGTATGAGCAGCATAGTGATCCACCAAGGCACCGTGTACTTATGTGGCCAAGTGGCGAAGGATAAGTATCAAAACATCACCGAACAAACGACGACTATGCTAGAGGAAGTTGATACCCTGTTAGCGCAGGCGGGCAGTTCCCGTGAGCACTTGTTGTCAGCCACTATCTATCTAAAGGATATGAATGACTACGATGCCATGAATGCCGTTTGGGACGCTTGGGTACCACAAGGTCATGCACCAGCCCGTGCCTGTGTACAGGCGGCGATTGCCGAGCCCGAATATTTGGTTGAAGTCTCTGTGATTGCGGCTGTAGCCAAGGCGTAAACCGCGATCGACAGCTAAGTCAGTCGTAAAGCCAAGTTAATACTTGGCTTTATTCGTCATCAGGTAATTGCTGCCAGAGATTCTGGTGTCATATCCGTCGCAACAACGCGATTTTCAATTAAAACAAGATCTTCAGTTAGAAATAGCGAGCCAGATTTGCCGGAATATTTGGGCTGTGCGAGGCATAATGTGCCTGCAACTCTTGGGAGATGGCTTCAATATTCAGTGTTGGTAAATCTTGCGCTATGATGGCCGCAGCCCAAGATGCGTGGAGCTTGAGTTGAGTATAATGTTCAGTTTCAATAAACCGTGCCAACGAATAACGGCTGCCGCCTAATCCGTGCCCCCAACCTTCGCTAACGTCAAAGGGGGAATCGAGTCGCTTGCTATCAAACTCCACCAAGTAGGGAGATTGGCCGTGGTGACCACCAGTCCAATCGCCTAATTCCAACAGCAGAATCATCCTTGCCATTTATTTTTGCTCCTTTGTTATTGGCTCGCAATCATAACACGGCCAAAACTAGCAGCGGGATCCGTGGGCGTTATGGCGATAATGCTATCTAGCCGCAGTATTTGCTGGCCCGCTTGATGTTCAACGACCAGCCATTCAGTCTTATCTGCATGGGTCTGAGTCGTAATTGCCCGTGCTTGGCACTGGCTGCCGTCCTGTAACTCAATCTTGAGCCAATAGCTCCGAAGGCAAGCCAGCTCAAGGTAGTCATAATGGGCACAGGGGATCATTTTATAGTCAGACATCATCTTTCTTCTCAGTTGAATGATTTAGGTGCAATTCAAGGTCTCATCACTCAGTGATAGGAGGATTGAATATGAAATGCATCTTACTCGTTGGTCTTTTGTGGTTGCAGTGGTGGCAACCTGTATTTGCTCAGACATTGGCCCCATTTCAAGCGCAGAGTGCCGTGACCCGTCCTTATATTATCGAACTTTACACCTCGCAGGGATGCAGTAGTTGTCCGCCCGCCGAAGCTTGGTTATCTGGGCAGTTTAACCAGACCGATTTATGGCAGAAATATTTTCCGCTAGCCTTTCATGTGACCTATTGGGATTACCTTGGTTGGCGGGATATTTTTGGTCAAAAAGCATTTAGTGAGCGCCAATATCAACATTTAAACCAAAAGCATACACGGCAAGTGTATACGCCACAGTTTGTGATTAATGCTAAGGAGTGGCGTGGCTGGTTTTCGGGTGAATTAACCGAGCTTTTTGCTGTGCCTCAACCTGAGGTGGGTGTGCTTAAAGTGCGTATCGCCAACCAGCAGCTTGAGGCGAGTTTTGTGCCACAGCAACCTTGGGGGCAGCATAAAGATCTGAGTCAAGCACGTTTACAGTTAGCACTTGTCGGCTCAGGGTTAACTAGTGACATTAAACGCGGTGAGAATCGCCATAAGCAGTTAACCCATGACTTTGTTGTATTTAGCATGCAATCAATCCTTGTGAGTGTCCGTGCGACGGAGTTTGTTGCATCAGATTCAGCACTGTATTTTGAGCAATATCTCAATAGCATTCCGGCTACGGCGCAGAAGGCGCCTCATTTAGCTTGGGTGGTGTGGTTAACGCTAAATGAAGAGCCCATACAAGCCGTCGGTGGTTGGCTTGAGGCGAAGCAGGGGGAAATCCAAAGTCAATAAGGGAAGTAGAATCAACCTATTCAAGATTACGGCAAGCTAATAAGACATTTTTGCTGGGTTATTTTATCGGCTAAGACTTTTAGATGAATCTCACCTATTGACTTTATTCCTGTCGCTACCTAGTCTGCTTGTTCAGTAATCAAGGTGGTATGCGATGGAAATAAAATACGATTTAAAACCTGCGTCCGAACGCCGTACTGAGCAATTCAAGCCCGAAGGAAATGTGGGCTTCGGTAGCCTCAGAACCGATCATATGTTTTTAATGGATTATCGCGATGGTGAGTGGCGCGATCCTCGTATTGTGCCCTATGGCCCGTTTGAAATGGCGCCGGGTGCGATGGCCCTGCATTATGGTCAGTCAATCTTCGAAGGCGCCAAGGCCTTTATGCATGAAGATGGCGAAATTTACACGTTCCGCATCAACAAAAACGCCGAGCGTATGAATCGCTCTGCGGATATTGTCTGTATTCCTAATATTGATGAGCAGATGCAAATCGATGCGATCAACGCCTTGATCGACGTAGACCGTCTTTGGTTCCCGATGCAAGAAGGTGCCTGTTTATACATTCGCCCCTTTATTTTTGCGACCGAAGACCGTCTGTCTGTAAGCCCAAGTTCGCGCTACACATTCTGCGTGGTGTTAAGCCCAAGTGGTGCTTACTACGCGGCGGGTGTGAATAAAGGCATTCGTCTACTGATCAGCAAGACTTACCATCGCGCCGTATCGGGTGGTACTGGCGCCTCTAAAGCAGCGGGTAACTATGCTGCCTCATTGCGTGCGGGTAAAGCTGCCGCACAGTTTGGTGCTTCGCAGGTGCTGTATTTAGATGCGAACAACCAACAGATTGAAGAAGCGGGCGCGATGAACCACTTCCACATTCTGAAAGACGGCACTGTGATCATCCCAACCTTCACCGATACCATTTTAAAATCGATTACCTCGCAATCTATTATGGAGCTGGGTGAATTGCTCGGCTGCGAAGTGCGCCAAGAGACGGTCATGCTGGATAAGTTTATCGCCGATATCGAATCCGGTGAGATTATCGAAGCGGGTGGTTTTGGGACGGCTGCCGTAGTGTCTGCTGTCGGTTCCTATATTTTTGAAGATGGCCGAGTGGTGACTGTGGGCAACGGTGAAGTCGGTGAGCATATTCAACGCATCTACAAGCTGTATACCGATATCCAGAAAGGCCATATTCAAGGCCCTGATGGCTGGGTGAGACGCGTTGAGCGTATTGCACCTTAATAGTTTCTAAATCAATACGATAAGGCTCCATTATGGAGCCTTAT
Source organism: Shewanella sp. MM_2022_3 (assembly GCF_022557375.1). NCBI lineage: Bacteria > Pseudomonadati > Pseudomonadota > Gammaproteobacteria > Alteromonadales > Shewanellaceae > Shewanella > Shewanella sp. MM_2022_3. The sequence continues at coordinate 150,167 of NZ_JAKZGV010000006.1, read as the reverse complement.
TCTTTTTCGTCTTGCCGCTTTTGTATCTGTTGTATTAAAAGTGTTTGGCAATCTTTGGCGCTCAGCGGTTTACTCAGCAGAAAGCCTTGGACTTGATCACAGCCTTGCAGCGCCAAGAAGTTAAGTTGTTCTTGAGTTTCAACTCCTTCTGCCACCACATTTAACTCTAGGCTGTGGGCGAGAGCAATAATCGCGCTGGTAATGGCCGCATCATCGGGGTCGTTGGTTATGTCGCGCACAAACTCGCGGTCAATTTTTAAGGTATCGATAGGGAAACGTTTAAGGTAACTCAAACTTGAATAGCCTGTACCGAAATCGTCGACAGCGATGGTTAAGCCTAATGCTTTGAGTTTTGAGAGGATATTAACTGACTCCTGTGGGTTGCCCATGATCATCGATTCAGTTAGCTCCAACTCAAGAGCCTGGGCGGGAAGTCCTGATACCGCAAGGGCTACTTCAATGGTTGAGATAATATCGGCCTTTAACTGTCTAGCTGACAAGTTAACGGCCATGGTGATATCGCTAAAACCTAACTCATTCCATTCGGCCAGTTGTTGGCAAGCGTGATTAATCACCCAATGGCCTATTTGATTGATCATGCCTGTTTCTTCCGCGAGGGGAATAAACTCGGCGGGAGAAATGGGGCCTAATTCTGAATGCTGCCAGCGCAGTAGTGCTTCAAGCCCTGTCAGAGATCCATTGCGTAGGCAAAACTTAGGTTGATACACCAAGCTTAACTCATTGTGGGCGATTGCTTGTTTTAATCCCGTTTCGAGCAGCATATGGCGAGTCGCCATCTCATTGAGTTTATTGGTGTAAAACTGAAAGTTATTTCGCCCGAGAGCCTTAGCATGGTACATGGCGGTATCGGCAAATTTAATTAACGAATCCACATCTACAGCATCATTAGGATAGAGACTGATACCTATCGAAGTGGAGATCGTGAGGGATTTGTCCTCTAATAAGAAGGGCGCTTGAAAGGCTTTGAGCACTTTTTCCGAAATTAACGTCGCCGCTTTAGTTTTCGCCACACCTTCTAGAATAATAGTAAATTCATCACCACCTAAGCGGGCTACGGTATCTCCTTCGCGGACGGCATTTTGCAGCCTATGGGCCACTGCTTTGAGTAATAGATCGCCAATGTGGTGCCCCATAGAGTCGTTAATGTGCTTAAAACGGTCGAGGTCTAAAAACAGTAGGGCGACAATATTATTCGATCTATGTGCTTGAGATATCGCGTGATTAAGCCGGTCTTGGAATAAGGTTCGATTAGGCAGCCCTGTGAGCGTGTCAAAGCTAGCGAGGAAACGTAAATCCTCCTCGGCCTTTTTGCGCTCTGTAATATCAGTAAATACCGCCACAAAGTGGCTAGTTTCACCTTTTACGTCAATTACTTGATTTATCTCGAGCCACACCAAAATTGCTCTACGGGCCTTATTGCGGATCCAAATTTCTCCCGCCCAATGTTTATGGCGTAGTAGTTGCTGTTCAATGCTATTAAACAGATCCCGTTGTTTTCTACTGTAGGCTAAGTGAATTAAGTATTTATCACTAATCTGCCGCTCTGAATAACCAGTGATATTGCTAAAAGCGGGGTTTACCGAACGGATTCGATAGTCTAATCCTGCCACCACGACGGCTTCATTCATGCTATTTAGCACTTGTGAGGAGAGTACCAGTTCGTTTTCGATCAGCTTGCGCGAGGTAATATCCCGAGTTGTGCCCGTCATACGAATGGGATGGTCTTGCCCATTAGCTTCAACAACTTTACCCCGCTCAAGGATCCAAACCCATTTGTTGGGCGAATGCTCAATGCGGTATTCCACTTCAAAGAAGGGAGTGCGTCCTTGTAGGTGTTCGGCTAACTCGTGCCTAAATCTTTCCCTATCTTCAGGATGAGCATTGTCGTGCAGTAGATGGTGACGGTTCCATTGAGGGACAGGTATATCTGTATGCGTCCGGTAAACCTGTTGTTCTTGGATATTCCAGTCCCACATCCCGTCGCCCGAAGCCCAAAGCGCCAGTTTAAGCCGTTCTTCAGATGCACGAATGCTAGTTTCAAACTCTTGTTGTTGGCGACGTTTTTGTTTGCGCCATTTTACTATCCATATCAGTAGAGTCAGTGTCAGTAGAATATAAAGCGCATAGGCCAATTCGGTGCGATAAAAAGGTGCATCGACGGTTAAATCGACCAAAAGCGTATAGTCACCTTGACGGTTGTATTCAAGTGAATGGCGCACATGGAGCACGTAGTTGCCTGGATCGATATTAGTGAAGGTGATTTCATTGCCTGTCGGTAAATCGTGCCAATGGTTATCAAATCCTTCGAGGAAATAACTAAAGCGATTTTTTCCTGTATAGCTAAAATCCAGTGAAGTGATTTCAAAGCTCACTAATTGATCGGCGTAGTTCATTACGATTTTCGGCGGATGACTCAGATCTAAAATTGTCTGTTTTTGGCCGGCAATTTTATATGCGGTGAGTGCTACTTTCGCTTCACCCCTTTTGTCAGGTAGGATTTTAGGGTTAAAGCGATTGATGCCATTAATTCCGCCAAACCAGAGATCGCCATCACTGTCTTTAAGTTTTACACCACCGTTAAATTCCAGTGCCTGTAAGCCTTCCTGTTCGTTGAAATTGATAATTTTGTTATTGGTAGGGTTTAATTTTCCAATACCGGCATTGCTACTGAACCAAATATGATGCTCATCGTCCTCCAGCAGAGCGTAAATCGTATCGCTGGGTAGGCCTTGTTCACGGGTATAATTACTAAAAATGGGCAATAAGGTTTGATACGATAGCCGACTAATGCCACCGTGGGTCGCAAACCAAACATCACCATTATTTGCGACTAAGATATCCCTAATGCGGTTATTGATAATGCTGTTTTTGTCATGGGGGTCATGGTAAAAAACGTCGCCATGCCCTGTTTGCATATCTAATTTTACTAGTCCATTGAGCGAACCAATCCACAGAATATTATTATTGGCCCTAAGGGTGAGTAACAGGTTTTGTGTAGGGTGAAAATTTTCAATGCCTGTTAGCGAAACAGGCGTAAATTCATCATTTACAGTGGATTTCCGATATAGCGCATGGGATGTCGCTACCCAGAGCCTATTTTGATCATCTAACTCTAGACTGCGGATATAGTTCGCTTCTGCTGAGGTGTCTTTGCTATCTGCAACATTAAGTAGGCTAAATTCACCGTTTGGAGCCAGACGCCCTAGTCCATAGTTACTGGCAAACCAGAGGACGCCTTGCTTATCTTGAATAATCGAGCGCAGAGTGAGGTTTAAGTATTGAGTCCCTAACCCTAATGCCTTGACAAAAAAAGTGCTGTAGTTTTCATATGTTTTACTATTTCGTGCTAACCGCTTAAGGCCAGCGCCTTCTGTTCCTATCCACAGAGCCTGATCTTGGCTGCGGTAAAGGCTACGGACATTATTGCTCTGTTGAGGTAATTCGGTCGTATATTCAAACAGATGCTGAAAATATTGACGGCGAGTGTTGATCTTATTCAATCCAGAATAACTCGCGCCGAGCCATAGATTGCCAAAAGGATCTTCTAGCAGGGATAAGATATTGTTTTCACTGATACTGTTTGTACGTTTGGGATCAAATTTATGATAAGTGGCAACGAATTGATCCGCCTCTCTTTCTAATTGTATTAAACCAGCTTCAGGTCCGACAACCCAGAATTGTCCTTGGGATGTTTGAACAAAATCTTTGATATAGGGAACATTATGTTCTGCTTGCCAGATGATAGTCCCTTGTTGAGTGGTCAGATCATAGTGCCAGAGCTGATTACCAAGCGCTAAGCTAATTGCTCGACTTGAATTGGCTTTAATCTGATAAGCAATCACGTCCTGCGGCACATTCAGCCGCGTAATCGTATTTGCACTTACTGCAAAGGTACCATTATCCCTGGTTCCTGCGAGTAAATAGGTGTTATCAACATTGGCAAGACTGGTGATATAGGGTTCAATGCTGGTTCCTAGTGAAACTTGGCTTAAGCGTTTTGTTCTTGTGGAAAAAGAAAACAAGCCACTTTGAGTGCCAATCCACAGCGTATTGCCGACAATATTGAGTTTAGTGACCCTGGGATCGGTGAGACCCTGTTCTATGCCAATGCGTTCAAAGGTGCCTGTTTTTAAATTGAGCCGATTTATACCTTGGCTAAAAGTACCTATCCAAAGATAACCTTGGGCATCTTGGATAATATCCGAGATATAACTTTCTGAAATACTTTGAGGATCATTAGGGGAGTGGATAAAAAGATTGAAGTTGTAACCGTTATAGCTATGGAGCCCATCTTGAGTGCCAATCCACAGCATGCCAGCACTGTCCATAAATAGGCTGGTGATTGTGTTTTGGTTTAACCCTTCTTCGCTGCGGATATGCTCAAATTTAAGCAGTGTATTTGCCGCATTAAGCGGTAATGCCAAGCCTGCGGGAAGCACCGCAACAAAACTGAGAATGCAGAGCACGCTAACGATTAGTCTAAGGATTGGTTGACTCAAAGCTACCCCTATCATTCCCTACTTTTTCCCCAATTTTGGGAGGTATTATTAACGTTACTTTAGGAATGTCGCGTTAAGAATGAGACTGACGCGATCTCAGTTTTAAAATTAAAATAATGGTTAATTTATTCACAGATTTATATAGCGTAAGGTGTTTTTATCAATATCAGCTGTGACCAACGCAAGTTTAGCATTTTTTACCGAATGCCAACATATTGCAGCTCGCAGGGAAGATAAATAAAAAAAGACCTTGCCGGAAGGGGGAGAAGCAAGGCCTTTGGTTGAACTCTATTGATAGGGTGATATCAATCAACTTGAAGGTGCGAATCAGTTGTCTGGTTTTATACGGTGGGCACGCGTACAAAACCCTCCATCAGCACTCGGGCGCTGCGGCTCATAATGGCTTTAGTCACTGTCCATTCGCCGTTTTGTTGCATGGCCTGTGCGCCGACGCGAAGGGTGCCTGAAGGATGGCCAAAACGTACCGCTTCCTTCTCACCACCGCCTGCCGCGAGATTGACTAAAGTGCCGGGAATCGCCGCCGCGGTACCAATCGCTACGGCGGCCGTGCCCATCATGGCATGGTGTAGTTTGCCCATAGATAGGGCGCGTACCAGAAGATCGATCTCCTCCGCTGCAACTGCTTTGCCGCTGGATGACACATAGTTTTTCGGCTTAGCAACAAAGGCCACCTTAGGGGTATGTTGGCGTGATGCGGCCTCATCAATATGTGTGATAAGTCCCATACGTACGGCGCCATAAGCACGGATGGTCTCAAACTTGGCAAGAGCGGCATTATCGCTGTTGATATCGTCTTGCAGTTCAGTGCCCGTGTAACCCAGATCCTCAGCATTGATAAAGATGGTTGGGATACCCGCGTTAATCATGGTGGCATTAAAGCTGCCAATCCCGGGTACTTCGAGTACATCCACTAAATTACCCGTTGGGAACATGCTGCCACCATCGCCGTCTTCGTCAGCGGCGGGGTTCATAAATTCGATCTGCACTTCGGCGGCGGGGAAGGTCACGCCATCGAGCTCAAAATTGCCAGTCTCTTGCACCATGCCATCAGTAATCGGCACATGGGCAATAATGGTTTTTGCAATATTGGCCTGCCAAATACGCACGGTGCAGATACCGTTTTGCGGGATGCGCGCAGCATCAATCAGGCCATTGCTGATGGCAAAGGCGCCGACGGCGGCGGTTAAGTTGCCGCAGTTACCGCTCCAATCCACAAAGGGTTTGTCGATAGACACTTGGCCAAACAGATAGTCAACATCGTGGTCGGCTTGGCTGCTTTTAGACAGAATAACCGTCTTGCTGGTGCTGGAAGTTGCGCCGCCCATACCATCAATCTGTTTACCATAGGGGTCGGGACTGCCAATGACGCGCAGCAGTAGTGCATCACGGTGAGGGCCTGGCACTTGGGCTGCTTCGGGTAAATCTTGCAGACGGAAAAATACCCCTTTGCTAGTGCCACCACGCATATAGGTTGCAGCCACTTTAATCTGGGGCGGGAAAAGTTTATTACTCATGCTATTAACTCCAAGGGGAATAGCGAAAAGGTTCGTGTCGATATAGGCGGCAAGCTTGTCGGCATTGCCGCCTTTTAGCGCGAATCTTACTTCAGATTTGACTCTAAAAAGTCCTGCGCAAACCGTTGCAGTACGCCGCCAGCAGAGTAGATAGACACTTCTTCTGCGGTATCTAAACGGCAGGTCACAGGCACTTCGACACGCTCACCGTTTTTACGGGTGATGATAACGGTGAGATCTGCACGTGGCGCGATATTGCCAACAACATCAAACACCTCGGTGCCATCGATGCCATAGGTTGCGCGATTCTCGCCCGCTTTGAATTCCAGCGGCAACACGCCCATACCGACTAAGTTTGTGCGGTGAATACGCTCGAAACCTTCGGCGACAATCGCCTCTACGCCCGCTAAACGCACGCCTTTTGCCGCCCAGTCACGGGATGATCCCTGACCATAGTCAGCGCCAGCGATAATAATCAGCGGTTGTTTGCGATCCATATAGGTTTCAATGGCTTCCCACATGCGGGTCACTTGGCCTTCTGGCTCGATACGCGCCAGTGAGCCTTGCTTCACCTTGCCATCGACAATTGCCATCTCGTTTTTGAGTTTAGGGTTGGCGAAGGTCGCACGCTGGGCCGTTAAGTGGTCGCCCCTGTGGGTCGCGTAGGAGTTAAAGTCTTCCTCTGGCAGGCCCATCTTGTGCAGGTATTCGCCCGCCGCGCTGTCCATCATAATCGCGTTCGAGGGCGATAAATGGTCTGTGGTGATGTTGTCACCTAATACCGCCAGTGGACGCATGCCCTTGAGGGTGCGCTCGCCCGCTAATGCACCTTCCCAATAAGGTGGGCGGCGGATATAGGTCGATTGTGGACGCCAGTCGTACAGTGGGCTGACCTTATCGCCATAGTCGACGCTCAGGTCGAACATCGGCTCGTAGACTTTGCGGAACTGCTCTGGCTTCACGCTTGCCGCAATCACAGCATCGATTTCGGCATCCGTTGGCCAAATATCGATTAAGCGAACGGGCTTGCCATCTTTATCTAGGCCTAACACATCCTTCTCGATATCGAAACGAATGGTGCCCGCAATCGCATAGGCCACCACTAACGGTGGCGATGCGAGGAAGGCTTGCTTAGCGTAAGGGTGAATACGGCCGTCGAAGTTACGGTTACCGGATAATACGGCGGTGGCGTACAGATCGCGGTCGATCACTTCCTGCTGGATAACCGGGTCGAGGGCGCCGCTCATGCCGTTACAGGTGGTGCAGGCGAAACCGACAATACCGAAGCCTAATGACTCAAGCTCTGGCAGCAAGTTGGCTTCTTCTAAATACAGTTGTACCGCCTTAGAGCCAGGGGCGAGTGAGGTTTTAACCCAAGGTTTGCGACTTAAGCCTTTGGCATTGGCGTTACGTGCCAGCAGGCCTGCTGCAATCACGTTACGTGGGTTACTGGTGTTGGTGCAGCTAGTGATGGCCGCAATAATCACGGCACCATCTGGCATTAAGCCTGGCTCGTTTTCAACCACGCCGCTGATGCCGCGCGCGGCCAACTCTGAAGTCGGAACGCGAGCATGGGGATTCGATGGGCCAGCAATGGTACGCACTACCGATGATAGATCAAAATGCAGGGTACGTGGGTACTCGGCCTGCTTGAGATCATCGCTCCACAAACCTGTGGTCTTGGCATAGGTCTCAACCAATTTAACTTGCTCATCGCTACGACCCGTGAGGGTTAGGTAGTCTAGCGTTTGTTGGTCGATATAGAACATGGCGGCCGTGGCACCAAATTCTGGCGTCATGTTCGAGATGGTTGCGCGATCCCCAAGGGTTAAGGCCTCAGCGCCTTCGCCGAAGAACTCTAAATAAGAAGAAACCACCTTTTGGGCGCGTAAAAATTCGGTCAAGGCCAGCACGATATCGGTTGCAGTGATACCCGGCTGAGGTTTGCCTGTTAGCTCAACGCCGATAATGTCGGGTAGACGCATGTATGAGGCGCGGCCCAGCATCACGCTTTCGGCCTCAAGACCACCCACACCAATGGCGATAACACCCAGCGCATCTACGTGTGGCGTATGGCTGTCGGTGCCGACTAAAGTATCGGGGAAGGCCACGCCATCGCGAGCATGGATCACGGGTGACATACGCTCCAGGTTGATTTGGTGCATGATGCCGTTGCCCTGTGGGATCACATCGATGTTTTTAAAAGCTTTTTGAGTCCAGTTGATAAAGTGGAATCTGTCTTCGTTGCGTCTATCTTCGATGGCGCGGTTTTTCGCAAAGGCATCCTTATCGAAACCACCATATTCCACAGCTAGGGAATGGTCGACAATCAGCTGGGTCGGAACCACTGGGTTAACCTGGGCAGGATCGCCTCCCTTAGCGGCAATCGCATCACGCAGCCCCGCTAAGTCTACCAGCGCGGTTTGGCCCAAAATATCGTGGCACACTACACGCGCAGGGAACCATGGGAAATCCAGTTCCTGTTTTGATTCAATAATTTGTTTTAGCGAGTCGGTAAGCGCCTGCGGCTCGCAGCGACGCACTAAGTTTTCCGCTAACACGCGCGAGGTGTAAGGCAATTTCGCATAGGCGCCGGGGGCAATGGCTTCAATGGCTTCGCGGGTATCGAAATAGTCGAGTGCTGTGCCGGGTAAAGGCTTGCGATATTGGGTGTTCATAACAGTGCTCATAACATCATCCATTTCGGAAAATGAAGTTGGCGCGAGACGCACATTGAGTGAAGTCTCGCGCTAAGTGTGGTCAGTTTTGCTTAACGGTTGGCAATGGGTACCACTTTGCGTGGTGATACACCCACATAGTCGGCACTTGGACGAATAATGCGGTTGTTTGAACGCTGCTCCATCACATGTGCTGCCCAACCCGTTACCCGTGAACAAACGAAGATTGGGGTAAATAGCTTGGTTGGAATGCCCATGAAGTGGTAAGCACTGGCATGGAAGAAGTCGGCGTTACAGAAGAGTTTTTTCTGTTCCCACATCAGGGCTTCACAGGCGACCGATACGCGGTAGAGGCGATCATCGCCATAATCTGCGGCCAGTTTTTCTGACCATTCTTTGATGATGGCGTTACGAGGATCTGAATCACGGTAGATAGCGTGACCAAAGCCCATAATCTTTTCTTTGCGCTCGAGTTTACCCATCAGCACATCGCGGGCATCGGCTTCGTCTTTCATGTCTTGAATGAGCTCCATCGCCGCTTCGTTGGCGCCGCCATGCAGTGGGCCACGTAGTGAACCGATTGCGCCAGTTACGCAAGAATGCATGTCCGACAGGGTCGATGCACACACACGAGCGGTAAAGGTTGAAGCGTTAAACTCATGCTCTGCATACAGAATTAACGAAACGTCCATTACTTTAGCGTGCAGCGCCGATGGGGCTTTGCCGTGTAGCAGGTGTAAGAAATGAGCGCCGATTTGCTCATCGGTGGTTTCGGTGTCGATGCGTACGCCATCGTGGCTAAAGCGATACCAGTAGCAGATGATAGATGGGAAGGCCGCCAATAAACGATCGGCAATTTGGCTTTGCTCGCTAAAGTTGTGCTCGGCTTCGAGGTTACCCAGCATAGAGCAACCGGTACGCATGACATCCATTGGATGGGCGTCGGCAGGGATGCGCTCTAACACTTCTTTTAATGCCTGTGGCAGGCCGCGCATGCCCTTAAGTTTGGTCTTATAGGCCTCGAGTTGTGCTGTGGTGGGCAGCTCACCGTAAAGGATCAGGTAGGCGACTTCTTCGAAGGTGGCGTTTTCGGCCAGATCTTTTACATCGTAACCGCGGTAGGTCAGGCCGCTACCCGATACACCTACAGTACTTAGTGCAGTCTCACCCGCGCTCTGGCCACGTAATCCAGCACCACTTAATTTTTTTGCGTCTGACATAATTCTTCCCTTCCGTTAACGCTATGGTTATTGCAGACAGGCTCAATATTAGCCGTCTACCTTTTTGGTTAAAGCTGCATAAATGTTGACTAAATACAGAGTTTTAGCCTTATGTAGGGTTGCAGCATATCGGTGATGCAGGAGCCGTTATTTGAGGTCACGGCTCTCGCATCTGGGTATCAGTAACAACGCGAAGCCTAAGCTTCTACTGACGTCCATGGTCTGTACTTATCTTTTACTTATCTTGGCTAAATAATTGATCTAACTTGTCTTCAAAGGCGTGGTAGCCCAAGTACTTATACAAATCCGTACGGGTCTGCATAGTGTCTAAGACATTGCGTTGATGACCATCATTCATCAGCGCTTGCATCACTTTCAGTGCGGCTTGGTTAGCGGCGCGGAAAGTGCCGAGTGGGTAAAGCACCATGTCGGCGCCCGCTTCGGCGAGTTCTTCTTTGTTGAACAATTGGGTTTGGCCAAATTCGGTCATGTTCGCCAGAATTGGTGCGTTAACTTGGGCTTTGAAGTGACGGTATTGGTCCAGCTCAGTTAAGGCTTCGGCGAAAATCATATCGGCACCCGCGGCGATATAGGCTTTTGCACGTTCGATACCCGCTTCTAAACCTTCAACGGCAACCGCATCGGTACGCGCCATGATCACAAAGTTAGGATCGGTACGGGCATCGACGGCGGCCTTGATACGGTCAACCATTTCCTCGGTACTGACGACCGCTTTATTGGGTCTGTGGCCACAACGCTTTTGCGACACTTGGTCTTCCATGTGCACGGCAGCTACACCGATTTTCTCAAACTCTTTAATGGTGCGGGCGATGTTGAAGGCGCCGCCCCAACCGGTGTCGATATCGACTAGCAGTGGCAGTTGAGTTGCCGAGGTGATACGACCGGCATCGATTAGCACATCATTCATCGAGGTCATGCCTAAATCAGGTAGACCGTAGGAGGCGTTTGCGACGCCTGCGCCCGATAGATACAGGGCTTGGAAACCGGTTTGTTCCGCCATCAAGGCGAAATACGCATTGGTGGTGCCAACGATTTGTAAGGGTTTTGAGTTAGCAAGAGCTTGGCGAAAACGTAATCCTGCGCTTTGGGTCATGGTCTTGTCCTTATCCAATTAAAAAGTACTGAATGATCAGTATTCGATGCTTATGGGCTGCGACTTAGCTGATATTGGCTAAAGTTTCTTTCGCGGCGGCGTTAGCTTGTAATTCAATCAAGCGTAATTCGGTATTTTTACGGCCTTGCTCAATATGGCGACGCATCAACAGGCTAGCGAGTTCACCATCACGCTGGGCAATGGCTTCGACTATGCGTCTGTGTTCGGCAATGGCTTTTACTGGGCGGTTCTTATTGGTGCACTGATAGCGATACATCCGCAGCAGATGATAAAGCCCGCCAATTAAGGTTTCTTGCAGATGTTTATTGCCGCTGGCTTGGATGATTTGATAATGGAAGTCGACATCACCTTCCTCTTGGAAATAGGTATCGCCATTGGCCAGCGCGGTTTCTTGCACCGCGAGTAAGTCTTCTAACTTGGCTAATTGTTCTGGGGTAATACGGCTGGCCGCAAGTTCGCAGGCCATGCCTTCGAGCACGCTACGCAATTGATATAAATCGTTTAACTCGCTCACTGTGAGTTGAGCAACACGGGCACCCACATGGGGCGCACGGACTACGAGACGTTGTCTTTCTAAGGTTTGCAGCGCCTCACGGGTCGGGCCGCGGCTGATGCCGTATTTTTCGGCGAGGGCTTGCTCGTTGATCTTACTGCCCGCAGGCAGTTCGCCTTTGATGATGCTGGTTTGTATTTGCACCAAAATTTGATCGGCTAAGGTGGTCGACGATTTTTCGCTGGCTAGGGATTTCACCTTCGTTGTTGAGCTGGTTGAGGCATGAGCCACTGAGCTTGGGGTGTCATCTGTTGGGAATATGGTCTCTTGCTTCAACATACTGCGCATCACTCGTTGATTGCTGGATTGTCGACAATGAGTAAAAAATAGTCCCGTTAAATGCCATTGTCAACAATATGTTTACTTAGACGTAAGTCTACATTTCTGGTGTTTTAATTATTAGTTGTTGTATTTATTTGTTATTTTGTATTTTATTTGATTTTGATAATTTTATCTTCTCTATTGCGTAATTGGTAATTGTCGACAATTTTGGTGTTGAGTGATGTCAGATGGTGCGATCAAACACAGCTTTTACCCCATTGCGACTTATTGAGTACAATGCAGAGGAAGTATTGGTCGGCACTCATAGGGTTAATGCATCGGGGGACAATATGGAGAAAATCCTCATTAGCAGTTGTTTGCTTGGGCAGGCGGTACGTTATGACGGCGGTCATAATCTGCTGCAAGACGAGTGGATGCAGCGATGGCAACGAGAAGGGCGGATAGTGGCGTTTTGCCCTGAATGCGCGGGCGGATTACCCACACCAAGGCCTGTGGCCGAGCGTGTTGGCGATCTAGTGCTAACGGCGCAGGGTGAAGATGTAACAGCGGCTTTTAGGTTGGGAGCACAAAAGGCGCTTGCTTTGGCTCAGGAGCAAGGCATTAAGATAGCGATTTTAAAGGCGCGTAGTCCTTCCTGTGGCAATCAGCACATTTATGATGGCAGTTTCAGTAAGCATTTAATTGCAGGGCGGGGAATGACGGCCGAACTTCTGCTAGCGGCAGGTATGAGTGTGTTTAATGAAACGGAATTAGCAGAAGCGGCAATGAGGCTGGCACAACTTGAGGTCGAATAAGTGGGCTAGGTAAGCCTAACCCGCTATCGACTCACTTACGTTAGTGAATCTGTATTCGTTAATCTGTATTAGTGAAGCTGTGTGTGGGTGCTGGTGGCACTATCCGTTAGCTGCTGATGTTGCTGCAAGAGTGCAGCAATTTGATCATCTTTTTCCGCCCAAACTTGGTTTAACCAACGCTGAAACTCGACCCGATATTCCGATTCTGAAAAGTAGCGAGTAGCGTCGACCTGCGGTACTGGCAAGGCTCGCACCCGTACAATAATCTTGCGTACTTTGCCGTTCATTACGCCAAATAACACATCGTCTGGCGCATCCGGATACACTACCGTCACATCCAGTAGGTTAGTAAATTGCTCACCCATAGCGGAAAGTGTAAAGGCAATACCACCTGCTTTAGGCCGGAGTAAATGACGGTAAGGTGAATCTTGGCGCTGGCGTTTATCTTCGGTAAAGCGGCTGCCCTCAACGTAGTTGATAATTGATGTGGGCATATTTTTAAACTTTTCACAGGCTCGGCGAGTGGTGGCTAAATCTTTACCTTTAAGTTTCGGATTTTTTTTGAGTTTTGCCGGGCTGGTTCTGTCCATAAAAGGCATATCGAGCGCCCAGCAACCTAGGCCCATAATAGGGACATAGATCAGCTCTTTTTTGAGGAAGAATTTCAACATGGGGATATGGTTACGCAGCAGGTAAGTTTGCGCGGCAATATCAAAGCCACTGAGGTGGTTACTGATTAGCAAGTACCAGCTGTTTTTATTGAGCCCTTCAAGTCCTTCAACATCCCACTCGATTTTGGCAATCAAATACAAAATGCCACCATTGCAGGTTGCCCATGCCCACATAAAACGATTCATCAGTCCGGTCACTGCATTGCGTGCGCCTTGAGCTGGCATCAACATTTTCACTAAACCACCAAGGCAAACCAAGGTTCCCCAAAGGGCGGTGTTAATGATCAGCAGGCTCAGACTGAGAATAAACAGCACTGGGCCGGGGAGAAAATTCAACATAGAGGTTTTACCTTACTTCTTGGTCCGCTTGCCCAGCCAATTGGCTGATCACTTGATCTTTAGCGAGCCAAAGTTCATTCAATTGTTCTTGGAAGCTAATTTTAAACTCGCGATCATTCATATAATCGCCACGCATATCCGGCGAAATATCCTTCACTGTTATGTGTACTTTAACCTTTGGCAGCTTGCCTGTCAGGTAGTCCCAATAGCTTGGAACGCTATCTGGATAGTAAATCGTGACATCGACTAGCTTGTGGATCTGTTCTCCCATGGCGGATAGCGCAAAGGCCATGCCGCCCGCTTTAGGTTTTAACAGATGTTGGAACGGTGAGTTTTGTTTTTTATGTTTGGCCTTGGTAAAGCGTGTTCCTTCGACAAAGTTCATCACACTCACAGGCTTAGTCTTAAACTTTGCGCAGGCTTTACGGGTGATCTCGATATCTTTGCCCTTGAGTTTTGGGTTCTTTTTAAGTTGTGCTGTGCTATAGCGGCGCATAAAAGGAAAATCTAATGCCCACCATGCTAGCCCTAACACGGGCACATAAATCAGTTCTTGTTTCAGGAAGAATTTCAAAAACGGGATTCGGCGATTAAATACGCGCTGCAGGATCAAAATATCGACCCAAGACTGATGATTAGCGATCACCATATACCATTCTTTGGTAGAAAATTGGCTATCGCCCGAGAGCTCAATTTGCACTGGGTGCAGCACACGTTCAATCACCCCATTGACGCTTATCCAAGCGCTGGCGCAAAAGTCGAGAAAATAGCTCGTCGCCGTTCTCAACACAGGCAAAGGAATAAGTTTAATGAAGCTGCCCAGAACAATGGGTACAACCCAAAACAGCGTATTCACGACATAGCCTAAGAAAGCTATGCAGCCTTTTAATTGTGAAAACAACGTCCCCATTGGCGCCCCCTGATAAAAATTGGAGGCCTATGTTACTCGGTGTCGGCGTTTGGCTCAATCTTAGGGCGGCTGGTCGGGGCATTTGTTAACATTTCGAGTCTCAATACTGTTGGGATAAACGGGCCAATAATTTATCCATAGCCCGATAACCTAAGGCTTGGGCGAGGTGGCGCCTTTCGGTATTGGGGGCCTGCTCAAGGTCGGCAATGGTGCGGGCAACCCGTTGAATGCGATGAAAGCTGCGCACGGATAATCCTAACTTGACGACACTCTGTTCTAAAAAAACTAGGTCAGCCTCATTGATACCACTAAATTGCTTAAGTTGTTTACCTGATAGTTCGCTGTTAAGCACGCCCGCTCTGGCGAGTTGAATATCGCGGGCGCATTTTACTCGTTTGGCGATTTGATGGCTGGTTTCGCCTTGCGTCGACTGTTGCGTTAGGGTGCCTGCTGGGAGTTTGGGGACTTCGATGGTGAGATCAAATCTATCTATAAACGGGCCAGAGAGCCTGGCGAGATAGCGCTGGATTTGATCGGGTGTAGCTCGATTGGGGCCGTCGATATCGCCGCTCGGGCTGGGGTTCATGGCGGCGATCAATTGAAAGCGGCTTAAAAAGGTCAGTTTTGCCGCCGCGCGGGAGATCACCACTTCACCTGTTTCCATAGGTTCACGCAAACAGTCGAGCACTTTTCTTGGAAATTCAGCGACTTCATCCAGAAATAATACTCCGCGATGGGCCAATGAAATTTCGCCAGGCTTAGGAATACTGCCACCTCCGACTAAGGAAATTGAGGAGCAAGTATGGTGTGGCGCGCGAAATGGTCGCTTAAGAAAGTCCTCAGGTTTGATATTGATGCCCGCGACGGAATGAATTGCAGCCACTTCTAAGGCTTCTTCATAATTGAGTGCAGGTAATAGCGCCATCATGCGGCTGGCTAACATGGTTTTGCCAGTACCCGGCGGACCTAGCATTAATAGGTTATGGTTGCCTGCAGCGGCGATCTCAAGCGCTTGTTTAGCTTGGTATTGACCTATCACCTCGCTAAGGCAAGGCGTGGACTGCGCTGGCTCATCCGAGATCCACTCGAGCTGCTGCTCCAACATGGGAAGTGGCGCTTGTCCATGGAGAAAGGCCGCTAAACTTTGCAAATGGGAGCCAAAGTAGACCTTAGGGTAGCCAACTAACTCAGCGTCGTGGCGATTCTCGAGGGGCAGAATTAACTGATTATTATGGCGTTTAGCCGCAATGATCGCAGGCAGCAGTCCTTGGCAGTGGCGGATTTGCCCTGAGAGGGCAAGTTCGCCGACAAATTCGGTATCCTTAAGGCTTGTGTGGGGGATTTGCTCTGAAGCAGCCAAAATGCCGATGGCGATAGGTAAATCGTAGCGGCCGCCTTGCTTGGGTAAATCCGCCGGCGCGAGATTAACGGTTATTCGCCGCATCGGAAACTCGAATCCCGCATTGATCAAGGCGCTGCGTACCCGCTCGCGGGCTTCTTTGACAGAGGCTTCTGGCAAACCCACCAGATTAAAAGCCGGCAGGCCATTACTAAGATGGACTTCAACCGTGACTTCGGGTGCTTCAACCCCACAACTGGCTCGGGTATGCACGCAGGCTATCGCCATAAACAAATCCTTTTGTTGATCTTTTGAGCAGAGTTTGAGTGTAGCAGTAATTCGCCTAAGGGTTTTCAATTCATAGGATCGCTGTCCGACTGCACCGCAAGCTGCTGACTCAGGCTTTAGCGTTAGCGTGATAGCCTCGGCAATTTGAGCTGTTAAGCGATAGCAAATATTTGATAGAAATGATAAAAAGCCAATATTGGAGTCGTGAGGTCAATATGGATATGTTGTTAGCAGAAAATTCCCCCATTCGTCAGCAGCTGCTCGAGCAAAAGTTGGCGCAGTTTAAAGACCCGCATCTTGCCCATACGCTTTCGGCATTTATTCGCAGTAGTGTCGATCTCTATCCCTGTGCAAACGAAGACTATAGCCAGTTAGGTAACAGCCGACTGGGTGGATTGCCGGATTTACCTGTAGGGATGGATTATCCGGTGACCTTGGTCGGAAGGGAGGCGATGCTGGATGCTTACGCTGAGGAATTCGAGCATACTCGCGAGTATATCGAGGAGCATTATGGGTGGTCGCAAGATTGGGACTGGGACGAGGCGGCGCAGGCCTTCCGTGTGCCGATGCAATTTATCGCACAAATCAATTGTAGCGAACTGAAGGCGTTGCAATCTTATTTGCCCCGAGAAGGGCGATTGTTATTCTTTTTAGAGCGCTGGCGATTCTCGGAAATGCTTCGCGGCCATGTCTATTATGTCGCTGAGGATCAGCAACTGAACTCTGGGAAAGCGATTGCCGCACTTAAGTTCGACGATGCGGTATGTACAAACTATGAGTATCAGACGGCTTATCAACTTCAGGGGATTGCCAGCCTTAAGATGATTGCCCCTGACATGATTAATAGTGACAACCCGCATTTAGTAAAGTTAGCCAAGGCACGTTTACAAGCGCTACCTGAACCGCAACAAGCCATGGTGCTGGAGGCCATAGAGGTTGTGGATGATGAATTGGTACCAGAGTGGCAAGATCAGCTCAAGGGCTATGAGCTGATACAATTGAATGAGCACGGGCTTATCCCTGGTCAGATTCTCACTCAATCGCAATGGGCTAATACCGACTGGCAGTCATCCAACTTGCAGGCATTGCTCGTCCCCGAGCAGCCGCTGCCGTATTACAATGGTATCGCCAGCATTAATGGTCATGGTGATAGCCGCTATAAAGCCCCCGAACTCCACGCCGCGGCTGAATTAGGCGGCAATGCTGAAGATTATCTGGTGCTGCTTAAAGTCGTCTATAGTGAGCACTCAATGCAGTTGAATTTTATTATCCACCGAGACGATCTCGCATTGGGTAAATTCGAGCGCATTTACTGCATTTATGACAACTAGCTGAGCTATAACCAACCTTTTTGTTTGGCAATGCGGGCGGCATCGATTCGGTTGCTCGCATTGAGTTTGGCAATGGCTTCGGATAAATAGTTACGTACCGTGCCTTCGGCAATAAACAGCATCTCGGCTATCTCTGCGGTGGATTTGCCTTCACTGGCAAAACGTAGGGCGCGGCGTTCTTTATCGTTGAGGGGGTCGACATCGCCAATTGCCATCATGGCTAACTCAGGATCGATAACGCGTTTACCCGCCATCACTTGTTGAATTGAACTGACGAGGGTTTCTGAGGGCGCATCTTTTAGCAAAAATCCACCGACACCCGCTTCGATAGCGCGTTTAATGTAACCCGCGCGGCCAAAAGTTGTGATCACCACCACTTTGGTTTGGCTATGTTGCTCCTTTAGCCAAGCGGCTAGCTCCAAACCTGTTCGTCCCGGCATTTCAATATCCGTCAGTAACAGGTCAAAATGCTGTTGTTTGAGAAGGGTTAACGCTTCGTCGCCATCGCTGGCTTGAGTAATGGTAAAACCGCCAGCAAGGGTTAGCAGTGCCGCTAGTGCGCCGCGCACCATGGCTTGATCTTCTGCCAATAGAATCTTCATTAATCTGTTGCTCCCTGCAAAGGTAAAGTAACGCTAAAGGCATATCCCTGCTCAAGATTATAACTGAAATGACCTCCGAGGCTATCGAGACGTTCACGGATACCTGTGAGCCCATTTCCTTCGACAAAAGGTCTTGCTAAGGCATTATCTTTAACCTCGACATTAAGGGTATTTGCCTGCTCACTAAATTGAATGCTGCATTGGCTCGCGTTGCTGTGGCGCAAAATATTATTCACGAGTTCAGTTAAAATCAGCACAAGTTGGCTTTCTGTTCTGGCGGGCAGTTTTGGTAATTCACCAATTAACTCAACGTAGATGCCTTTGTCCCTGAGTGAATGACATAGCTGGGTGATGCAACTTGCTAAGCCTTTGTGTTTATAGTCTGAGACGGTATGCCTTATTTGGCTCAAGCTTTCCCGCGCAATTTGTCCTAGCTCTTGTAGTTGAGTCGTTGCAAGTTGATATTCTTGTTTCGCCAGTAGTTTTTCGGCCAATTCAGCCTTTAGCGCAATCGATGACAAACTGTGCCCCATAATATCGTGCAAGTCTCTGGCGATACGCTCCCGTTCAACCATAGTGGCTAAGGTGCTGATCTCTTTGGCGCTTTGTCGCTCCTTCAATCTATGCTGGTAACGTCTTCGCTCTGCTTTACCGAGCATACCAACCCCTAATACTAAGGCTGAGCCGTACATTGGAAAATAGTAGCTATTGAATTGACTAACGTAGTTGAGCAAGAACAGTGTAACTAGTATCCCGAGCCAGCATAACAAGCTAACTCTAAAGGAATAAAAGAAACCAATAAAGAAACTGGCAAAGGTAAAGAGTGAGATGGACCCGGGATTAATAGGGGTAATGGCTATAGCAAGTACTAACATGCCGATAATAGGCCGATGGGCGCTGCGGAAATTACTGCGATAGGTCCCAAAATAGCAGTAAATAAAGGGAACCAGCACGGCTAAAATTAAGATAATTTGCCAGCTAGGATAAGGCGTAATAAACAGCGGTATCAGATAAAACGCGAGGTTTATTAAGTACACCCATGCGAGCTTTCGTTCAAGTTGTAGGGGGTTATTTGTCATATCGCTTCGCCTAAGATCCATTTTGCGGCTGCTGAGAGTAGGATTGGCCGTAAACATTAGCCAATCCTTTCGCCTTTTCTGGGGTTATTTTGCACTTATTTGCTGATTTTTCTGAAGTAAAAACTTAGCCCAACCATAATCTTTTTCCACTTGCAGTGCCTGTTGCCAATCTTCCATCGCGCCTTGGATATCCCCCAATTCTTGTTTGGCCAGTCCGCGCCAAGTGTAAGCTTCGGCCTCACCCCAGCAAATGTTCTCGCAAGGTTGATTAAATCGCTCAATGGCGCTGCTGGCGAGCGTCTTGGCAACTTGCATGCTGCCCCCAAACATTGCTGGCGTATTATAGGCGGCAATCGCTTTCACTAATGCGACCCGCGGATTAAGCGGTGCCAGCTGTTCGGCCTGAGCAATGGCGTTAGCGGATTTGATCCCAAGCTCAGCGCCTTTGCTGTTATCCAAGGCGATTTGCATACCATACACGGATGATAATAGCGCGAGGGATTCCGCATCGGCTTGACTGTTGGTTAAGATTTCTAAGCTCGCTTGAGCCGAAGCTAAGGCATTATCTGCAATTGTTTTTTGTCCCATCACATTGGCGCTGATGGCTAAACGATAGTTGGCATAAGCCGCCTCGTAATCTTGAGTGGCAGTGCTGAGCTGTTGCAATTTATCAATATTCAGTGTGTTAGCCGCTTTCTCTGCCTCAGCGATATTGGGGCTAGAGTTCGAAGCCGCGAACGCTGGCACGCAGGCGAGGGCAAGGCTTGATAGCAGTAAAAGTGTTTTCATGGTATTTCCTTATTGAAGAGATTGCCCATTGCTTGGGTACGGCTTCATTATCAGAAATCCCTCGACACGATTGCAGGCACAAAGGTCATCAATTAGGCATGACAAATGTCATTCTTTAATGGCTACATAGCAAAACACCGGAGTGGCTCCGGTGTTTTAGTAAGCTAAGGTGAACGCGTAAATCGTTAGACTACCGCTTGGCTGCTAGCTTGGTTAACGAGGTAAACCATGTAGCCTAAGTAAGCAATAAGCAGCGTGGCACCTTCGCGGCGACCAATTCGTAGGCCAGACCAAGCAAAGGGTAAAATGATTACGGCTAACGCCAGCATGACAATAAAGTCTAAGGGTTGGAAACCAAGCCCAGATACAGGATAAACGACGGCGGTCACGCCAAGAATACCTAATATATTAAATATATTTGACCCAACGATATTACCAATAGCAATATCGCTTTCGCCTTTGAGTGCCGCTAAAACCGAGGTCACTAGCTCTGGCATGCTGGTACCGATAGCGACAATAGTCAGGCCGATAATGACTTCACTAACACCAAATACTTTGGCTAAATCAACAGCGCCATTCACAAATAAAATGCCACCGCCGACTAACATTCCGATGCCGACAATAATAAACGCGATTGAAAGCAATGGATTTTTAGGACCTTCTTCAATCACTTCACCATCGGCATCAGTAGTATTTTTGGCGCTGAAATAGCTGAAAACCAAGTAGCCGACAAGGAGTGATAATAAAATGATGCCGTCAATCAAGCTGAGTTCGCCATCTAGCAATAATCCCCAAAACAGCATAGAAGCGAAGATCATGATAGGAATATCACGCTTAACCATTTCTGATTTGACTTCGATAGGACGTATTAACGCGGTGATCGCAAGGATCAGGCCGATGTTGACAATGTTGGAACCAATGACATTCCCAAGAGATATACCGCTGTTGCCTGCTAATGCCGCTTTAACGCTGACCGCAAGCTCCGGAGCGCTAGTACCAAAGGCGACAATGGTTAAGCCGATCACTAGGGGAGTTATGCCTAAACGCAGCGCAATTGTGGTTGCTCCACGGACTAAGGCCTCTGCGCCTAAGGTTAAAATAAGAAAGCCGCCGATAATTGAAAGTGCAATAAGCATTTTGGACTCTGTTAAACCTGATTGAGTGAATTAATTTAAGGTGTATCACCTTACGCTGATAGGCGTACATGATACGTGTTTTTAAATTGCTTTGACAGAATATGTCATAAAAAGCACGCCGAAGAGCGTGCTTTAATCATAACGGTGCGTTTTGACGCTATTTTGCGACTAACTCATCTTCCCAGCGTACTTGAGCACCACGGATCCCGTCCACCCTTTCGCTAAAGGCTTTCTCAAGCACGTGGCGCTTGATCTTCAGTGTGGGGGTTAATACATCGTTTTCGATGGTCCAAGGTTCACTCACCACCACAATGGCATCCACATGTTCGTGGGATTCTAAATGTGGATTCACACTATCGAGTGTCGCTTTAAGGGAAGCGCGTACTTCTTCACGGGCTTGTAGGTTAGCTCCCTCAGAGAGCTGCACTAGGGCTACAGGGTGCGGCAAACCAGAGCCAATAACACAAATCAGCTCCACATGAGGATCTTGTGCAAGCTTGCGCTCAATTGGCACTGGTGCCACATATTTGCCTTTAGCGGTTTTAAAGTTGTCTTTCACGCGGCCAGTTATCGTCACACAACCATCGGCATCGATGGCGCAGAGATCGCCAGTATGGAAGAAACCATCAGCATCGAAGGCCGCCGCGGTGGCTTCAGGTTGCAGATAATAGGCGGTCATTAGGCCTGGGCTCTTAATGAGTAGCTCGCCATCTTCACCTTGGCGGATTTGGCAATCTTGAACTGGCTTACCCACAGTGCCGATTTTACGTGCATCGAAAGGGTAGTTGATGATGGAGTAAGCACAGTTTTCTGTCATGCCCCAAGCCTCACAAATATCCAGCCCAATACTGTGATACCAGTGGATGAGTGAGGGCGGAATAGGCGCTGAGCCAGAGCCGAGTAAACGGCAATGGTTGAGTCCTAAGCCCTTATGGATCTTGTGTTTTACTAGGCTGCTAATCAGTGGAATTTTTAGCAGCAGATTGAGTTTTCCGACACCAATCTTGTCGATAATGTTCTTTTGGAACAGGCTCCACAGCCGTGGAACGGAGAAAAACACCGTTGGTTTAGCGCGCTGCACATCCGCAACGAAGGAGTCTAAGCTTTCGACGAAGGCGACGGTACTGCCGGAATAAAAAGACGAGCCTTCGATCGCCACGCGCTCGGTAATATGGGCTAACGGTAAGTAGGACAATAATCTATCTTTACCATCTGTACGTAGATCGCGCACCACCGCTTGGCAAGTCCAACCATAGCTAGCATAGGTTTGAATCGCACCTTTAGGTTGACCCGTTGAGCCCGAGGTATAAATCAGCGTCATTATCTGATCGGGTTCGGGTAATGGCGCTTCAATCAACGGGTTGCCCATATTGAGCAATTGTTCCCATTGATATTGAGCTGGCATGGTGTCGTAGGGCATAGCAAGGCGCAATAATTCGCCGCCGACACCGGCTTCTTGATCGGCCCAATGATCGAGCTTACCGAGGACAATCGCTTTAGCCCCACTATGCTGCAATACATAGCGAATGGTATCTGGATTCGCAGTCGGATAAATAGGAACGCTGATATAGCCACCGTGCATCAGGGCGAGGTCGGTGATAAACCATTCGGCACAGTTTTTAGACAGAACGGCAATCTTATCGCCCGGCTCTAAGCCTAAATGGCGCAACGCGCCAGCGAGTTGTTGGACTTTTTCTTGTACTTCATTCCAAGTGAAATCAAGGTATTGCCCCTTGATTGGCTGGCGCAAATAAATCTCATCCCCACGCGTATTCGCCCAGTGCGCCAGCATTTCAATTGGCGTCTTAATCGCTTTATCCATAGGCAATTCCCTGTTCTTTATTGTTATTTTCACCCCAACATAGGTGCCCAGTATGGCGAGTTTTGTGAGGCCGCGCAAATAGTTTGCAAGATTGTAAAATCACTAAATCTGCAAAACAGCCTAATGGGCGAGTATGAAATGAAAATGAACTTAATAACAGGTCAGAGCAGGAGTCGCGGGGCGCATTAGGCAATAAAAAAGGCGCCTAAGCGCCTTTCATATCGGTGGAAGCTTACAGCTCCATCACGCCGTCCATTTCGACTTGTGCATCCTTAGGCAGCTGCTTCACACCGATAGCGGCGCGAGCTGGGTAAGGTTGGCTGAAGTAACGGCTCATGATTTCATTCACTTTGGCGAAGTGGCTTAAATCGGTGAGGAAGATATTGAGCTTAACGATATCGTTGATTGTGCCGCCAGCAGCGGTACAAACGGCCGTTAAGTTTTCAAACACTTGCACAACTTGCGCCTCAAAATCATCGCTCACGATTTGCATTGTGCTTGGCACCAGTGGGATTTGGCCGGATAAATATACTGTGTTGCCGACTTTAACCGCTTGAGAATAAGTGCCAATTGCCGCTGGGGCGTTTTCGGTCGCGATAATGATTTTTTCTGCCATGACGCTCTCTCTAGATAAATGATCAACGATTACGGGATGTACGCAACACCTCGGGCAGTACCCGGATACGGCGCATCACGTTAGCTAAATGGATCCTGTCCTTCACCGAAATCCGCAGGTTAATCAAGTAAACGCGGCCATCGCGCTCTTCGGTGCTAAGGTTGTGAATGTTCGAGCCCTCGGCGGCGATAATCGAGGTGATCTTGGCCAGCGCGCCTTGGTGGTTAACAATTTCCACCCGCAGATTGGCTTGATACTCGACGCCTTCGACATTGTCCCACTGTACGGGAATGTATTTATCTGGCTCGCCTTGGTAACCGCGAATGTTAGCGCAGTTTTCCATGTGGACGACTAAGCCTTTACCTTGGCTCACGTGGGCAATCACCGCATCACCAGGGATGGGGCGGCAGCAGTTGGCGAAGGTCACTAACATGCCTTCGGCGCCGCGGATTGGCATCAGGTGAGAATCGCGGCTCTCTTGATTCTCTAAATTATCGCCAATCAAACGTTGGGCGATGACTATGCTCATGGCATTGCCAAGGCCGATGTCGGCGAGTAAGGAATTTAAATTGGCGTGCTTAGTATCGCGCACAACTTTATCAATCTGCTCGGCAGGAATGCTATCGAGTTTGGTTTTACCTAGCGCATGGTTAAGCAAACGGCGGCCAAGGGCGATAGCATCGTCTGCTTTTAGGCTCTTGAGCACTTGGCGGATTTTGGCGCGGGCTTTACCCGTGACCACAAAGTTAAGCCAAGCGGCATTCGGACGCGCGCCTTTAGCGGTAATGATCTCAACGGTTTGGCCGGAGATTAATGGCTGGCTTAACGGATAAGCTTGGCGGTTAACGCGGGCGCCGACACAGGTGTTACCCACATCGGTGTGGACTTCATAGGCAAAGTCGACGGCGGTGGCGTTAACCGGTAATTCTAAAATGCGACCTTCGGGGGTAAACACGTAAATCTCTTCGGGGAAGAGTTCGGTTTTGACGTTTTCCACGAATTCGAAGGAGGTGCTGGCGCTCTGTTGCAGTTCCAGCAAGCTTTGCATCCACTTACGGGCACGCACTTGCGTGGTGGTGCCTTGACCATCGGCACCGCCTTTGTAAGCCCAGTGGGCCGCAACCCCTTTATCGGCCATTTGATCCATATCTTCGGTACGAATTTGGATCTCGACGGGTACGCCGTGGGGGCCGAATAACGAGGTATGTAACGACTGATAGCCGTTGGCTTTTGGGATAGCAATATAATCTTTAAAGCGACCTGGACGTGGTTTATACAGGCCATGCATCGCACCGAGCACGCGATAACAGGTATCGATGGAGTCGACAATCACGCGGAAGGCATAGATATCCATGACTTCTTGAAATTGCAGCTCTTTACTCTGCATCTTGTTATAGATGGAGTAGAGGTTTTTCTCGCGCCCTTTGACTTTGCCCTTAATGCCCGCATCGTTTAAGCGGGTGAGTACCGCGGCCTCAATACCTTGAATGAGCTCTTTACGGTTGCCTCGAGCCGCTTTTACCACTTCCCTTAGTACCCGATAGCGCATGGGATAGTAGGCTTGAAAACCTAAATCCTCTAACTCAGTCTTGATATTGTGAATACCGAGTCGGTTGGCAATGGGGGCGTAAATCTCTAAGGTTTCGCGGGCAATACGACGGCGTTTGTCAGGACGCAGCGCGCCTAAGGTGCGCATATTGTGAGTGCGGTCGGCAAGCTTGATGAGAATAACGCGGATATCCTGCGTCATCGCCATCATCATTTTGCGAAAGTTTTCTGCTTGAGCTTCTTTCTTATCGCGAAATTTCAGCTTGTCGAGCTTAGACACCCCTTCAACCAATTCAGCCACCGATTCGCCAAATCGCTCGGCTAAATCTTCTTTGGTGACATAGGTATCTTCGATGGTGTCGTGCAGCAATGCCGCCATCAGCGTCTCATGGTCGAGACGCATTTCGGCGAGGATGCGGGCGACCGCAACCGGATGGGTAATATAAGGTTCGCCGCTAGTGCGCATTTGCCCTTCATGGGCATCACGCGCAACTTGGTAAGCCTGCTTGAGCAATTCTACCTGTTCAGGTTCTAAGTAACCGGAAGCAGACTCCTTTAGACCTTCAAACAGATACAAGTGGCAGCTCTCCTTTACCCAAACAGGTGTGACTCAATCAAACTTATAGTGAACGGCCTTCAGCGATGGCTGCAACAGCTGCGATTTCAGCAGCTTCACGCTCACGCACAGTTTGACGCTCATCAGCATCTAAAGTGTGAGCATTCACTAAACCTAGTTCGATTTCACGCAGGGCGATAACCGTTGGTTTGTCGTTCATCTCTTCAACCATAGGGTCTTTACCCTGCACGGCGATTTGGCGAGCACGACGCGCCGCAACCAGGATCATATCAAAACGGTTGCCGATTTGTTCTACGGCGTCTTCTACAGTTACGCGAGCCATGTGTTGAAACTCCAGTTTATCTAGGGAAAAAATGACGCAAAATTGTACACTATGGCAGTTAGCCTGCCAACAGATCGTTAAGCATATCATTTTGCGCGTGGATCTGACTAGCACCCGTTAAGCGTTGGCTGCGAATGATCGCCCGCAGATCCGCCAGTGCTGTGTCAAAATCGTCATTGACGATAATAAAATCATATTCTTTATAGTGAGACATTTCAGAAACCGCCTGTGCCATACGGCTGGCGATCACATCTTGGCTGTCTTGGCCGCGGCCAGTCAGGCGACGCTCTAGCTCATCCCGTGAGGGTGGCAGAATAAATACGCCCACGGCTTCTGGCATCAAAGCTTTGACTTGTTGGGCACCTTGCCAGTCGATATCGAGAAATACATCAATACCTTGAGTTAAGGTGTGCTCAATCACATGGCGCGATGTGCCGTAATAATTGCCAAACACTTCGGCCCACTCAAAAAAGGCATTTTGCGCGATCAGTGCTTTAAATTCTTCAACATTAACAAAATGGTAGTGTTGACCATCAACTTCACCTGGGCGTGGCGCGCGGGTGGTGTGCGATACTGAAACCTGCATATCGGCAGGTTTGTCTTTTAACAATGCCGAAATTAGCGAGGATTTACCCGCACCACTTGGCGCTGACACAATAAATAAATTTCCGCGTGCGGTCATGAGCTAAATATCCAGTTGGTTAACGCAAGAAGGGCCCAGAAAGCCGAGTATTATACAGATTTTGACCTTAAAAACGCTAGGGCTTGTTAGCCAGCAATTGTTGTCTATTTATGTTTTGCGACAGTTAACGCTGCCGTTGGTGCATTTTTACGGTTTACTGTGACTCAAAGATCGGATACTGAAAATCTCTGCGTCCCTAAGCCTTGCTGAGCCTGAGAATTAAGCCTGATTTAGCTTTAGATGGATATAATCAGCATTTTTGCTTATCTAGCGTCTTATTGCACTGACAATTGCGGCTAAATTCGTTACGCTCATGCCTATGCGACATTGAGAGTCGTGTGCGCTTGAATTATTTCACTATAAAGGAAGGGTCGTGCTGTTAAAATCTCTTTTCTGCCTTCACGGGCGTGATTCCCGCCCCCGCTTTGTTGCTATCAGTGTTGGTGTCTATTTAGGCATATCACTGGCTGTCGCCGCATTTGGGGCGAACTTTCTCATGTATCTTTTAGCGTTAGCGGGCCTGCCTTTACTTGCCCTCACGGCGCTGCGTCGTTTAAATGATGCGGCTAAGCCTAAGGCCTTGGTTGCAGTCTTTATTCTGCCGCTACTGATTTTACTGGCTCTGTATATTGTGGCTGCGCCACCAGTATTGGCGATATTAGGGTTAGTGTTGGGGGCTGGCGCGACTTTTTGGGGAACCCGTTTGAAGTCGCCAACCATAGTGGATTACCGTTTTGGTTATTATGGACCAGCACTCGATGCGCCTATCTCGCAGGCGATCCCCCGTCGCCGAGTTGAACCTGTGATCACGCCAAAGGCGGCTGCTGCGCAAAATGCGGTGCCTGATGTATCAGCAAATATTCCTGTTGCGGCTCCGGCAGAAGCTTATTCCCAGACAGAGCCAACTATTTCGTCTGCTGTTGCTGAGCCAGAACTTGAGGTGTTGCGCCAAGATGAGCTGCGCTTTGATGCCTTAACTAAGATGACTGCCAATCCAGCGGATTTTGTGGTGCCTGATGCTGTAATTGAGGGGCATGCCGATTTTCGTCCCGCTAATCCGAGCCGAGTAGAGCAAACGCGAATCGACCTCGCCGAGGTAGATTTAGCTCAAGTGGATTTGCAGGGAGAGGAATTTAAGCGTGCGCCGCTTGATCCTGCTGAGCACAGTGATGAGCCGGTATGGCGCTTTGATCCCGATGACGATGCTGAGGTATTTAATGATACCGAGCATGCTGAAGAAGTGCGTCGTCGCCGCGCCGAAGCTAAAGAATCCGGTTCGATGACTGAATTGTTTAGGGGCGTCGCGGAGTTTTTTGCTCCTTATCGTCGTTATGTTAAGTTGCCTAAATTACCTAAGCTGGAACGCCGTTACTGGTTGCCTGTCGGCGGCGGTGCGGGCGCTGTGTTGTTAGTCTTGCTGGTATGGGGATTATGGCCTAGTTCTGATGAGTCGCAGGTAGACGAATCGGTTGTGCCAGCGGTGCCTTCAGCACCTATTGCAGCAAGCGATCGTGTGACCTTAGATCTGCCCGACGGTTTTTCGGTGGCGTTAGAGCAAGATGTATTAATTATTCGTTGGTTGGGTGAACGCGACAAGCCGCAAAACCTGTGGTCTATTGCTACGGCGAAGGGTGATAAGAGTTGTAGTGCACTGGTGTTTAATAATGGCACTGAGTATCGCACTATCACTGTGGACTTGCTTGCCGACTCTGCAACTGAAGCGCGTTTCACGCCGCTTGATACCGCTAATATCATTACCGATTTAGCCCGCCGTGGCAGCATTGGTTTGTGTGGTTATAAGTTCAGCCTCAAAGGCAGCCAAGCGGTTTTAGAGCCAAATCGTGCCTTTGGAACTTATTTAGCCCGTTAAATAGATAAAAATAAGCTTAAATGCTAGTCAGGATTAGAGGGGTAGATTACACTTTTGCTCCTCTTTTTCTCCGATCTTGTGTTACATGCGCTCGCATAGCCGATGACGGCGAGGTTCGGGAAAATTTCTTTAATACGAACTGAAAACTCAATCCCACATGAATACAGATTTGACCTTAGTCATTATGGCGGCGGGCCTTGGTAGTCGTTTTGGCGGCGATAAGCAGTTAGCCTCCCTTGGGCCTGCGGGCGAACCCATGTTGGTGTTATCTATTTTATCGGCTATTCGCAGTGGGTTTCAGCGCGCCGTATTAGTGATCCGCCCTGAGCTTGAGGCGGAGCTCTCCGGGATATTGACGCAGTTTTTACCCGCAAACTTTGAATATCACTTTTGCTACCAGTCATTAAGTGATTTACCACAAGACGCAAAGCTTGCTGATTTTAGCCATCGTTTAAAGCCTTGGGGGACAGCGCATGCGCTCTGGTGTGCCCGCGATTGGGTAACAGGGCCAATGGCAGTGATCAATGCCGATGACTTTTACGGTGACAGCGCCTTTGCCTCGTTAGCACAAGGCTTAACCGCGAGACCTAAGGATTGGATGATGGTGGCTTATCCTATCGAGCTAACGTTATCTGAACATGGCGGAGTAAACCGTGGCTTATGCCAAGTTGAGCATGGGCAACTACGCTCGGTTGCCGAGTGGTTAAATATTCAAGCACAAGAAGATGGTTTTGTGGGCGAAGGGCCAATGGGATTAGCAAAGCTTCCTTCACAGTCGCTGGTATCCATGACCTGCTGGGGCTTTTCGCCAAGCATATTTGATGTTATTAAACAGCAATTAACCGCATTTATTGAACAACAGGGCCAATTGCCGAAATCGGAGTGTTATTTGCCTGCTGTGGTTCAGGCGGCAATTGAGCAAGGTGTGCCCGTTTATGTTGATGTGGCCAGCGAACCTTGGCTCGGTGTGACCTATCCGCAGGATACTGTCTGGGTAAAGCAAAAATTAATGGAGTTATTGGGTGATAAAACTCATTAGGCAGTCAGTGTTGCCTCATTTTGGAATTGAAGCCGACGAGGCAAAAATCTCAGCGTTAGGGAATGGTCATATTAACGACACCTTATTAGTGCGTTGGCCTACGGGTGAATTGGTGCTGCAACGTATTAACACCCAAGTGTTTAAGACGCCGCAGGCGCTGGTGAGTAATGCCGATAAGATCAGCCATCATTTATGCGCCAAGGCATTGCAGCAGCAATATGGTCTGCAAGTGGTTAGCCCTTGTCTTACCCAAGAGGGTGAACTTGCTATCGACTTAGGTGAGCAGGGATTTTGGCGTGCGATCAGTTATTTACCCCATAGTTTAAGTATCGAAGTGGTGAAGTCTGAAGCGCAGGCTGAAATGGCCGCCAAGGCCTTTGGTCACTTTGCCTGTGCATTAAGTGATTTTGACGCCACCGAGCTTGAAGATGTGATCCCGCAGTTTCATCACTTGCCAGGACGGATGGAAATGCTGCGCCAAGCGGTGCAGCAGGATAAAGCCAAACGCTTAGAGTCGTGCCGTCAATGGGTTGATTACGCGCTGTCGCAGCAAAGTTTATTGGATGAACTGGCTGAAATCTCGCCGCAGTTACCGCTGCGGATCTGCCATAACGACACGAAAATCAACAATATGTTGTTTGATAAGCGCGACATGTCGAGCATGGCGATTATCGATTTAGACACCTGCATGAAAGGTCATCTAATGTATGACTTTGGCGATATGGTGCGTACCTTCTGTTCGCCCGAGGAAGAAGATTCTACTGCCCTTGAAAATGTTAAAGTGCGCCAGTCGATCTTTGCCGCCATTTGCCGTGGCTATTTAAGTGAGCTCTCCGAGGTATTAACTGAGGTCGAAAAACGCAGCCTTTGGCTTGGGGCGCGAGTCATTTGCCTGATGATCGGCGTGCGTTTTTTAACGGATTATCTCAATGGCGACGTGTATTTCCACGTGCACCGTGAGGGTCATAATCTGGATAGAGCGGCGAACCAGTTTACCTTGTATCAAAGCCTGTTAGATCAAGAAGCCGAGTTAAAGGCTTGCTTCTAGCCCTAATCAAACGCCCCAAACGGGGCGTTTTGTTTTTTGCTTATATACGACATAATTGCACCATTAAAAACCCTTAGTCGCATATGGATTTGGCTTGGAATGGGCAACCACGAAGTACCCACTGCATTAACTTGCGCGCGCCGTAGCGCCAGAAATCTCTGGTTAAGATGTACTCTGCGTCGTTCACAGCAGGAAGCCGTTGCCTCATCGATGATGACGGCAACCAGCGATAACTTTTTTAACGCTTACGCGATTTTTCTCGGTGCTAGTCTTGCGCAAATGGGCTTTGTTACTGGTTTACCGCAGCTCTTTGGGGCGATGTCGCAGTTAGTTTCTGTCTGGTTAGCGAGCCATTTTTCCCGTCGCGGGTTTATCGTTTGCTGCGCAGCTTTGCAAGCTGTTGTGGTATTGGCGATGGGCGTGTTGGCGGCCTTTCGCCCCGATCACGCAGTGTGGATATTTATCGCGCTCGCCGTGGGATACCACGGTTTTATTAATCTTATCCAACCCCATTGGCGCGCGTGGATGGGGTCTATCGTGCCTGAACGTCGCCGTGGCGCCTTTTTCGCGGCGCGTACCCGCTTAACCATGGGCGCATCCTTAAGCGTGTTCTTTATTGGCGGTGGTATTCTGACCTTGACCGATTCGCAGCAAATGGCCTGGTTGGGTTTTACGCTGCTGTTTTCGATTGCCGCCATGGGGCGTTTTGTCTCGGCTTGGTTATTACTGCAAATGCACGATCCTGATCCGCGTGAAGCCAAGCAGTGCGGCGTGTTTATCCAAACCATTCGCAATTTTCGCGGCGCATGGAAGGATAAAACCTTTCGCCAGTACAGCTTGTTTGTGGCCAGTATGCAGGCGATGGTCGCCATATCGGCGCCATTTTTCGCTGTGTATATGCTAGAAGACCTGCACTTTAGCTACATCGAATTTGTGCTCGCGAGTGTGGCCTCGATAGCGACTCAATTTGTGACGCTAAAGTTTTGGGGGCGATTTAGCGATCAATTCGGCAATCGTTTGGTGATGATTATTACCAGTTGCATGATCCCAAGCTTGCCATTGTTATGGCTGTTTTCCGATAACTATCTGTATATTCTCCTTATTCAGGCATTTTCGGGCCTCGCGTGGAGCGGCTTTACCTTAAGTACCGCCAATTACCTTTATGATATTCGTCCCTTTCGCAGTGACTTTGCGACCTATGCAGCGTTGCAAGCGTCACTCAGTGCGGGATTCGTATTTGTGGGGGCGATGGTTGGCGGCACGATAGCCTCCCATGCGGCGGACTTTTTAGTCTGGTCAGGCTGGAATGCTTGGCTCAGTAGCCCGATTTTTGTAGTGTTTTTAGTATCGACCATACTGCGCGCATTTGTGACACTGTGGTTTATTCCGCGCTCGGTCGAACCCAAAGTCAGGCCTCGGCCGCAGTTACTGCAACTTATCTTCCGTATCCGCGGTTTTAATGCAATTTCGGGCGTGAGTCTCGACTGGCTAACTGTGGTTAAGCGTCGGAAAAATAATGAGTAACCTAGAACCTAGAATCTAGAATCTAGAACCTAGAACCTTGGCCCTAGATTTTATAATCAAAGAACTTACGTTTGTCTGGCCCCGAGGCATTGGCGCTGATCTTATTCGGGTGTTTATATTCATCCCAACTGGCCACATTGCGGCCGACATTGAGCTTAGGAAAGCTCTGCTGATTTTCGGTAGCGGCTAGGCCCATAAAAGCCAATAGCTGACCGAGGGCACCTTGTTGGCTCACATCGATACTGAGTAAGTCGTGTCTGCCCGCAAAATAGTCGAACACGCTTTGTTTATGGCGCAGATAACAATCGATAAGATGTTGTTCATCCTGCGGATTTTCGACTATACCTACGCCAAAGCTATGGCGAAAGCTGCGCTTCATGATTGGGTGGAATCGGCCAGTTTTGGCATCTAAATGTGGCAGCATTCGACCGAGTAACATCTGCATCGACGGCACCCAAGAGTCTAACTCTCGGTCAATATAGACAAATTTGGCCTCGGGGAAGAGTTTATCTAACTGTTTGAAATCACTAAAACAAGGCGCATCGGAAATCGCATCAGCCTGCATAAAGGCTGCTTTAGTAAACGCCATATGTGCCACTTTTAAACCTTGCTCCAATAGCGCCACGCTTACGCTCGTCGTCCCAGTACGGGGCAAGCCGATAAAAATAACCTTCTGTTTTTGCTCGGCAACAACCGACTCATGCTTAATCGCATTTGGCTCGATTGCACTCGGCTTGGTTGCACTTGGCTCGATTGCGCTTGGCTTGGTTGCATTCGGCGCGAGTAAGCTTAGCCTGATGTCATTTGGTTTAGTCGAATCGCACTGTGGCTGATTGAGCTGCACATCTTCACTATGGTTATGCCTTTGAGAATCAGGAAGGGTGGCAATAGTTGCGTTATCAGGCATGGATTAGGCTCGGCATTGTTGTCAGCGTGGTCGCGATGGGTAGGTAAATTGGGGTTTAACATTAGCGTTTTATCAACGTTGGCAGTATATCGCAGTGCACAGGTTTTGGCAGCGCAAAGCTGGCGTTGCGTCGGTATTGCGTTGTAGAGGCAATCAACAGCATAAATTCCTTTATGCTAGAAGCAGTTGGGCAAGGTGAGGCGATTACTTGTATTATTTGCCTCATTTAGTGAGGCGAATAGGTTTGTTAATTGACTCATTGTGTGAGTAAAATAGGCTTGTTATTTGACTCATGGGGTAGGATATGTGGATTTGGCAGCAAGCCGATTGGCCTAAATTTCATTGGAATGCCAGCAGCATTGATGTCTTGCTGCGTCAGGTCTATTTCAATCAGGGCCAACTCCTCGGCAAGCAAATGCTAAGTCCCGACGACAACAAGTTAACCTCAGCGGCGGCACTCGACACCTTACTCGCTAATATTATCCATTCCAGTGCCATTGAAGGTGAAAAGCTCAATGCGGCTTCGGTGCGCTCATCCTTGGCTAAAAAACTCGGTGTGTCCGAAGACAAACCGTATCCGACCACGGCACAAACCGATGGTTTAGCCGACATTATGCTCGATGCCTTAAAAAATTTAGATACAGAGTTAACCCTTGAGCGGATATTAGGTTGGCATAAACAGTTATTTCCCCAGGGTTATACGCTGTTTAATCCCGTTATTGGTGGAGCGCTACGTGGCGATACGCCTATGCAAGTTGTCTCAGGCCGGATTGATAAACCAAGGGTGCATTTTGAGGCCCCCTCTCGAGCGACTTTGGACGCTGAACTCTCACTGTTTATCGAATGGTTTAATGCTTCACGGCAAGAGCCTGGCTTAGATCCGCTTATCCGTGCGGCGATAACTCACCTTTGGTTTGTGACTCTGCATCCGCTTGATGATGGTAATGGGCGCATCACGCGTTTATTGACCGATTTAGCTTTAGCGCAAGCGGAAAAACGCTCAATTCGTTTTTACGCAATGTCGGTCAGTATTCTGGCCCGTCGCCAAGCCTACTATGACATTTTAGAGTCCACCCAAAGGGGCGATGTCGATATTACTCCTTGGTTAGTATGGTTTTTTGAAACCCTCAATGATTGCTTACTCAATGCGATGGCCGATGTGAACAAGACTCTGCGGAAAACGCAGTATTGGCAAAATCTCGAGCAATCCCTATTGAGTCAGGAGCAAGCCAAAGTGCTCAATCGGATGTTAGATGGCGATTTTGAATTAGGGATGAATAGTGGTCAATATCAAAAGGTCGCTAAGGTGAGCCGCGCCACCGCCACCCGTCACCTTGCGCAAATGGTCGAGCAAGGCTTTTTAGTAAAAGCCGACGCCGGCGGCCGAAGTACGAGGTACTTATTGCCGAGTGGGCAGTAGTGAGGCTAGTTTGCCTTTGTGGGGAAAATGCTCACTTGTTGAACATTTTCCCGTGTGGAGTTACGGCCTTTATCGTAAGTAATCGATTAGTTTAAAGCCTAGGCTGTATTAACGTACTATCACAAAGGATAAAGCTATCACACAAATCGCAATTTGAATCAAATTGTTATGTGATATATTCGCTACAACTTTGATTGTTAGTCTTGGGGAATATCTGGCTATGGAACAGGTCGGGATTTATGAAAAGCTTATTACTCAACTCGTTGAGCAGCGCTTAGATAAGGACATATTTTTTGTTGGAGAAAGGAAGCTAGAAGTTGCTGAGGCAAGTATTTGGCTCTCACGTTTTCTGACTAAAGTAATTGAATATGTGATTAATTCTGTTCCCGCTGATGAGAACCAAGTCTTCAATCAGATCAGTTTGGCTAACCGGTTAGTAATGTGGCTTAAAGAGCATATTAACGATGATGATTTTATTAATGAAAATCTCATCGATAGCCAAGGTCGGATACTCACGGCTCTTTTTAACAAACAAAACCCGATAGCGACTGATTTACCTAAATATACGGCCGCCATATTTCCATTAACAGGGCTCACTCAAAGTGAGCTTTTTTGCGGGAGTAATGCGGGATTATCACTTGAAAGTGAGCTTAAGCGTGAGATCCGCTCATCGGATAAAATCTATTGGCTGGTGTCATTTATCAAGTGGGCAGGGATTCGCATCTTCAAGCATGAACTTGAGGAATTTACACGCAGTGGTAAAGAGTTACGCATCATCACTACATCTTATATGGGCGCGACTGATGCTAAAGCCGTCGAGTTTCTAGCTAGTTTACCCAATACCCAAGTCAAATTAAGTTACAACACAAAACGCGAAAGGCTGCATGCAAAGTCCTATTTATTTTTACGAAATACGGGTTTTCATACCGGCTATATCGGTTCTTCAAATTTATCGCATTCGGCATTGACGAGTGGGCTTGAGTGGAACCTTAAGATCACCACCCAAGAAATTCCCCACATTATTGATAAATCGCTCAGTACCTTTGAAACTTACTGGGAATCGAACGAATTTGAGCTTTTTAGCGGTGATGCGAGCAGTAAAGAAAAGTTAAACAATGCGCTCAAAGAAGCGAAAGGCAGTGGCACTGAATCGAGCTCATTTCATTTTGATATTAAGCCGTTTGCGCATCAGCGAGAAATCCTCGAACAGCTTGCCGTAGAGCGAAGCGTTCATGGCCGTTTTAAAAATCTCATCGTCGCGGCAACCGGCACGGGTAAGACGATTATTTCCGCGTTCGATTTCGCGCGGTTTTATAAACAACATCCAGAAGCCAATTTTTTATTTGTTGCCCATAGGCAAGAAATTTTACAGCAAGCCCTCGGCGCTTATCGCGGTGTGTTAAAGAACGATCAATTTGGCGAGCTATGGGTGGCAGAACATAAACCAAATAGTTACAAACACTTATTCGCATCTATTCAAAGCTTGAATCTGCAACTTGATAACTTGCCATTAGCGGCTGATTTTTATGATTATATTGTTATTGATGAAGTTCATCACGTTGCTGCGAGTAGTTACCGAGGACTATTAGAACATTTTGAGCCGACGATTTTACTTGGGTTGACGGCAACCCCTGAACGGCATGATGGTGTCGATATTCTGGCTGACTTCTGCGGTGTGATTGCCGCCGAAATACGTTTACCCGAAGCCATCAATCAACGGCATTTATGTCCATTTCAATATTTTGCGATCGATGATGAGACCGATCTTCGCAAGTTAAATTGGAGTCGTGGCCGATACGACGTCGCTGAGCTGAGCAATTTATACACTCACAATGAACAACGCGTGACGCGTATTATTCGTAGCCTAGCTGAAACCGTAACTGATATTGGCAATATTAAGGCGTTAGCCTTTTGTGTAACCAAGGAACACGCCGAGTATATGGCGAAGAAGTTCAATTTAGCAGGGGTTAGCGCCGATGTGTTGACCAGTGATAATAGTGAAGAGCGCCACCAAAAGCGGCAGAGCTTGGTCAGTGGCAAATTATCCATTTTGTGTGTGGTGGATATTTTTAACGAAGGTGTCGACATTCCTGAGGTCGATACCTTGTTGTTTTTACGGCCAACGGAAAGCTTGACCATATTCCTGCAGCAACTTGGCCGTGGCCTGCGTCTCACCGATGACAAGCAGTGCTGCACCATATTAGATTTTGTTGGCAATTCACGGGACGAATATGATTTTTCACAGAAATTTAGAGCGTTAGTTGGTAAAACCAATCAGTCGATAAAAGAGGAAATTCTCAATGATTTTCCGCATCTACCACTAGGGTGCCGAATTGAACTTGAGGAGAAAGCGCAGTCGATGATTTTGCGTAATATCAGCCGCGCAACGCTCAATGCCAATCGATTAACCAGTCTAATGGCAAACTTTAAACATCAAACTGACTTGCCGCTCACGCTAGGCAATTTTTTACGCATGAACCCGCAAGTGACCTTGGAAGACATTTATCGCATAAAGATTAATGGCCAAAGTGGATGGACCTTGTTAGTCGAGGCCGTTCAGGGGAATCAAATTGCAGAACCTACTGCGCAGTCCGATTTAGCCAAAGCCTATTATCGCGCGATTAACTTCCACTTACTCAGTTGCACGTCATTATCCTATTTAAAATTTATCAAACAGTTATGCCAAAATGATTTTGTCTTAAATGGGTTGGATCCTATTCAAAATCAGTTTGCTTTGATGTGTCATTATAACTTTTGGGATAAATCAGGAGCTGCTTTAAACGTTAACAGTTTAGCGGCTAGCTTGTTGATGTTACGCAATAAGCCGTTGCAAGAAGAGTTGTTGTCTGTTTTGGCGATACTGATTAACCGGATACACCATCAAGAAATGGATTTGGAATTACTCCAACCCACAGCGTTGAAAGTGCACTCTCGTTATACTCGTGAGCAAATTTTAGCGGCGATGGGTGCAAGCACATTTGCTGCTAAATCGCCTTCAAGGGAAGGTGTGCTTGCGATTAGTGAGCAAAATCTTGAATGTTTATTTGTGACGTTAAACAAATCAGAGAAGCAGTTTTCACCGACAACCATGTATCACGACTATGCCATTAGCGAGCATTTATTCCACTGGCAATCGCAAAATAGCGCACGGCCAGAACGTGGTCGAGGTCTGAGTTATATTGAGCAACAAAAGCTGGGGAAAACCGTGCTGTTGTTTGTTCGAGAGCAATCAAAAGATGAAAATGGCCGCACTATGGGATTCGTGAATTTTGGCAAAGTGCATTATGTCTGTCATAACGGTTCACAACCCATGAATGTCACATGGCGATTAGAACAGCCAATCCCTGATGTAATGTGGCATGACGCGGCCAAACTGGCAGTGGGTTAAATATTACTTTCCTAGTATTTTCCTAACTTCTCCATCAAAAACTCAATTAATACAGTCACTTTGGTCGGTTGGTATTTTCGCTGTGGATACACGGCGTAAATGCCATGTTCGGGTAGCGGATAGTCTGTAAGTAACGCCTGTAAATGTCCGGTTTGCAGAGCTGGCTCAATAATAAAATGTGGCAGGTTGGCGATACCTAGGCCATCGAGACAGGCTTGATGGATGGCATCACTATTATTCACCTGATAGTTGCCTTTGGGTTGAACACGTTGCACGCCATCGGGACTGTGGAAACTCCATTCCACACCATCTTGAAAGTAACTGTAAAACAAGCAGTTGTGCTGAGTTAACTCGCTAGGAGTCATGGGTAAACCGTGCTGCGCGAGATATGCGGGGGACGCGCAAATTACGCTCAAACAAGGGGCAATTTTACGGGCGATAAGGCTGGAGTCGGGTAATTCGCCGATACGAATGGCTAAATCAAAGCCGCCTGCGATTAAATCTGTGGTCTTGTCATCCATCTGCATTTGCAGCTGGATATCGGGGTAACGCCTTAAAAATTCAGCTATTAATGGCGCAATATATCTGCGTCCAAACACCATAGGTACTGAAATCCGCAAATTGCCTCTAGGTGTTTGCTGCAATTCGGAGATGGCATCTAATCCTTCTTGGGTGAGCTTTACAGCCGGGCGAATGTACTCGAAATAGCGCGCGCCAGCGTCGGTTAGGCTTAAGCTGCGGGTAGTGCGTTGTAATAGTTGAATCCCTAAGTGTTGCTCTAACTGTGTGATTCGTTTGCTGATGGCTGATTTACTGAGTCCAAGCTTTTGTCCCGCCGCAGAAAAACTACCGCATTCGACCACAGTGACAAAAATGGGTAGAGCAGAAAAATGTTCCATGTGCGTCCTATTCTGTTGAGGCGAGGTTGGTTACTGCATTTCGATTCGATGTAATCAGTCTTCACTTAAGCGGGCCAAGAGATAAACCAGACAGAGCATGTTTACTGTTGAGTTATGTTCAACGATAGGTTGCATTATCACGGCATTATCCGTCATGGATAAAGATAGTAGACTATTTTGCAACAAAAATGGTGTTCCCATAAATAGAATCTTGCGCCTGTTTTGTGCGTTCGATGTCATGTTGGATGAGGCCGACTGCATGATCCCGAGTTGAGTTTGGCGATGCGTTAATTTGCTATGGTGTTAGCGGCTTCCCTATACTGCCAGTGGTGGCAATTTTTAATTAGTTACATTTTATCTTTTGTTAGGAGTGTTATTTTGTCCTCAAACCAAACCTATTCCTCGGCTACGCCCTATGCTTGGGTGCTTTTCGACGCCGATGAAACGTTATTTTATTTCGATGCCTTTGAAGGACTAAAGTTGATGTTTGCTGGCTTTGGTGTTGAGTTTACTCAGGCCGATTTTGAGGAATACCAAAGGGTAAATAAACCGCTTTGGGTTGCTTATCAGGATGGCAAGATCAGTGCCGCAGAGCTGCAAACTATCCGTTTTGAGCCTTGGGCAGCAAGGCTTAATGTATCGCCACAAATCTTAAACAGTGCATTTTTAGCCGCCATGGCAGAGATTTGTGCGCCGCTGCCCGGTGCGCGCGAATTGCTATCTGCATTGCAAGGTAAGGCTAAGCTGGGGATTATTACTAATGGCTTTACTGAGTTGCAGACGGTGCGTTTACAGCGAACAGGCTTGCAGCATCATTTTGATATTTTAGTTATTTCAGAAAAAGTCGGCATTGCCAAACCCGATGTGGGTATTTTTGAGCATGCACTTGAGTTGATGGGGCGGCCAGCGCGTGAGCAAGTATTAATGGTGGGTGATAATCTCCATTCCGATATCCAAGGTGGTATCAATGCCGGTATTCATACTTGTTGGTACAACGTCCATGGCCATGCTGCGCCAGCGGGGATCACCCCACATTATCAAGTGAATTCCCATCAAGAGCTGCAACAGATACTGGGGCTTTAAGACAACATTTGGGGTACATATTGCCGTGCACATAATGCGAAAAGGGGTTAACCTTTGCAGGTTAACCCCTTTTCTAACAATCACTTAATCGAAAAGATTAGTTCATGCCATAGATTGCATTTTAGTGTTTTCAATGGTTTTCACATGTCTCTGTTTCACATAAGTTTTTATTAGTTATCAACAGCTAAGAGGATTTTAGTGTCTTGGTTGGTATTGATACGTATTGGTTCCTATGATGACATGAGGGTACATATGGGGGTACATGGATTTGACCCTTTTTCTGCCTTTATTGAGTGAAAAATGCCATGTTATACGAAACCAGTCTGCGCGCCTTAAACGGTAAATCTCAACCTAAACCGCTAGAGCTGTCTGATGGAAGAGGTCTTGGCGTACGAGTGTCTAAAGAAGGTAAAATCCGCTTTCAGTATCGCTATAAAATTCAAGGTCGGAATAAGCGAATGGACTTAGGCAGCTATCCTGACCTATCGCTCAGCAAGGCGCGGGATATCGCAGAGGAATGCCGCACATGGCTCGCTGAAGGACATGATCCCAAAATTAAGCGTTCTATGGGGCGAGAAAAATCATTAGCCCCCGTTACTGTTAGGCAAGCGCTTAACTACTGGATAGATGAATACGCCCGCGAGAATCGCGTCAACGTAGCTAAGTGCCTTAAGCAGTTTGAACTTCATCTATACCCCTACATCGGTCATTTTCCATTAGAACAAACGGAAACCCGTCATTGGATTGAGTGTTTTGACCGTATCCGTAAAGGCATTAAGGGCAAGCAGAAGCCAGCCCCTGTAGCATCAGGCCAAATTCTACAAAATGCGAAACAGGCGCTGAGGTATTGCCGAGTTAGGCGGTATGCTGTGAGTCATGTGCTTGATGATTTGATCGCCAGTGACGTAGGCAAGAAACAGGGGAAAAAAGATAGGGTGTTAACCGATGTTGAGTTACACGATTTATTAAGTGCAATTCGTGAGCGGCAAGGCAGTTTATATATGCGCTATCTGTGTCAGTTTTTAATCATTTTTGGTGCCCGTACACAGGAGTTACGGCTATCAACCTTTGATGAATGGGACTTAGAACGCGGCATTTGGACAGTGCCAAAAGCCCACAGCAAAACTGATAAGATCATCATCAGACCCATACCAGCTAAAGTAAGGCCGTTGCTTGATTTACTTTATAAACGCCACGGCCATACGGGTTACCTTTTAGGGGAGCTTAAAAGTGGTGAAACGGTCAGTGCTTCTGGCAGTAAATTTCATCAAAAACTAAAGCAAAATGAATGTTGGTCATTACACGATTTGCGGCGAACCTTCGCAACTAAGCTTAACGATTTAGGCGTTGCCCCCTATGTGGTCGAACAGCTATTAGGGCATACCCTTGGTGGTGTTATGGCTATTTATAACCGCAGCCAATACTTACCAGAAAAACAAGCTGCACTCGATATGTGGTGCGATTGGTTAGATTTACTGATTAATCCCGCTGACAATGTCGTGTCTATTAACGCGAAAAGGGCGGGTTAGGCTGGCCCGATGTTATAGACGTTGTTTGGTTCCGCAACATAGCAGTCTGGTAAATCCCTTTACTGGAAGCGACAGGGTCATTAAGCATGAACTCCATGCGTTCGCGTATGTAGCGTTTACAGCGAACCTCAATAGGGCTCAATGATTACGTCAATAATCGCCCATGACCAGCCATGGTATTCAGGTGCCATTTTTAGCGCCTCTAGTTGGCTTGCCTGTGGCGGTGGTATTTGGCGTTCGGCCAAATCTTCGAGAAACATTTTAGCGGCCTCATGAGCGTTGTTAAGCGCTTCGTCTAGCGTGTCGCCAGCTGAAAAGCAGTTGGGTAAATCGGGAAAGGTAACCCCGTAGGCGTGTTCGTTGTCGCCAGTTTCGATGGCCACTGGATA
Organism: Shewanella sp. MM_2022_3; assembly: GCF_022557375.1. NCBI lineage: Bacteria > Pseudomonadati > Pseudomonadota > Gammaproteobacteria > Alteromonadales > Shewanellaceae > Shewanella > Shewanella sp. MM_2022_3. The sequence continues at coordinate 108,303 of NZ_JAKZGV010000006.1, read as the reverse complement.
TAACATAGTCATTCCTTAGTGATTTAAGCTTAACAACGTAGAGTCGCCAATCATCCTATAGCTATATGACAACGAGCGGCCCTTGTTATGGGGTGTTAGCTTTTTAAATGAAAAGCGCACGGGGGACATTAAAACGCGCGGCTAACTTTTGGATATGGGTAAGGCTCAATTGCATCTTGTCATTGACTATCATGGATACAGTTGCAGCATCGCCGATTTCGTCTTGAAAATCGCTATTATTTAGGCCGTGCTGAGTCATTAAAACACGCAATACTGCTGCGCCTTTATCGGTGTTATTCACCGTATCGTTAAAATCTTTGAATTCGTCGCTTTGTGCTTCGTACTCGCTAATCCTCAAGACGAGTAAGTCGAGCAACAACCCATTAGTCTCTTGGTCGCCAATTAAATCGTCGACCAAGTTCAGAGCCGCTAAATAATCCTGTTTGCTTCGAATACCAATGATAAATGGAATTTCGGTTTCTAATTCAGCCACCAGCTGCCTTACACGCGCAATATTCATATACGTTGCCATGGATTAACCCGTCGCTAACGATTATGCGCTTTGCTTGGGGCGTTCACAAATTAAACCGAGCTAACCTATTGCTAAATAACAAAAAGGGAGCATTGTATTGATTGGCTCAGATAATTGGCACCCAAACAACGGATTGGAGGTTTAGATGACAACAGTAAGGCTGTTAGTTGATGGCGAGGTTGATGTGTTTTTGCTGGTGGCTGAGCCTCGAGGTATGCGCCGCTCTTATGAGAAGGAGATCGACGCCCCGTATGAATTCGACTCGGTCCCCCCTGAGTGTATCCGCAGTCTTTCACATATTCTTGATGGATTCATGCTGTGTGGGCATATTTCCCATGAGGGCGGGGATGCGGTTATATGCTCAATACCCAAGATGATTGGGCTTTTGCAAAACATGGGTTACGAAGTTACCCCTGATGAAAATTATGATGCCATGGTCGAGGAGGCCGCTATTCCCCTGACCGATGCGCAGTTGCGCGCAATGAAAGCTGATATTCAGAAAGAGCGCGAACAAGGAATAGTGTATTAATGAGCCGAAAACCTCGAGATCGTCAGTTTGGCTGGTTGGCGTATATTTAGCTTAAGGAACCGTGCTCATTGCCTGACTGTGTTAAACCTTCACCACTAAGCTTAACGCTCTCGGTTTTACGTCTTGCATCGTAGAGCTGCTATTAGGTAATACCTTAGGGGTGTTATGGCTATCTATAGTCGCAACCCGTATTACCCGCAAAGGTCATCACACTGAATATAGGGGCATGGCTTAGAGCTCAACCCTGCTGAGAAAGTGCTCTTCATTAACCCCCATTAAAGCAGGCTAACAATGCGTCAGAGCGACGTAATCCGCACTGAGTCATCTACACCTTATTTCCATTATTGCGCGTTAATTCTGTTTTTAGCCGCATTTAAATTGATATTGATTGTTAACGTGGCAAGGAGGATTGATGTCTTCTTTATAACGTCAGGTTGTCAATACCGTTAAGCGCTTAGTATCTTTTTGATCTCGCACTGAATACGCTAAGGAGTATTGTGTATAATCGAGGCCATTATTGGTGCATAACACCCCATTACTTATACTGAGTGCTCATGGTCGAACAACATCAACAAGAGCTAAAAAAGCAGCTTTGGAACATTGCTAATACCCTACGCGGCAACATGTCGGCTGACGATTTCCGTGATTACATCTTAGGGCTGATTTTCTACAAATACCTGTCTGACAAGCTTAATCGTTATGCTGACCTCCTGCTTAAGCAAGACGGTTTACATTTTGCGAAAATTGATGAAACGAGCGCCGACGGCAAAGAGCTGTTAGACGCCGTTAAAGAAGAATCCCTCGATAACCTCGGCTATTTCTTTAAGCCGTCAGAGTTGTTTCATGTGCTTGCTGAGCGCGGTGAAAACGGCCAGTTTATTCTCGATGATTTGACCAACGTGCTTAACCATATCGAGCAAAGCACCATGGGTGAAGACAGCGCCGATGACTTTAATGGCCTGTTTGATGAGCTCGACTTAACCTCAAATAAGCTCGGCAAAAACCCTGATGCGCGCAACAAGCTAATTGCGCAGGTGTTAGCGCACTTAGACAATATCGACTTTCACCTTGAACACACCGAAATCGACATCCTTGGCGATGCCTACGAATACCTGATTGGTATGTTTGCCAGTGGCGCGGGTAAAAAGGCGGGGGAGTTTTACACCCCGCAGATGGTGTCGAAATTACTCGCCAAGCTAGTGACCCAAAATAACCCAAACCTGAAAAGTGTATATGACCCCACCTGTGGTTCCGGCTCATTGCTGCTTAGGGTCGCTAAAGAGGCCAATAATCCCGACCTTAAATTTTACGGCCAAGAGCAAAACCCAAGTACCTATAACCTTGCACGCATGAATATGATTATGCATGACGTGCACTATAGCCGATTCGATATTCAAAACGACGACACCTTAGAAGCGCCGCAGCATTTTGATTTACGCTTTGATGCCGTGGTAGCCAACCCGCCGTTTTCGGCGACATGGTCCGCCAGCCCCCTACACCTTAATAACGACCGTTTTGCCGACTATGGCAAGCTTGCGCCGCAATCTAAGGCCGATTTTGCCTTTGTACTGCATATGCTCCACCAGCTTAACGATACTGGCACCATGGCAGTGGTATTGCCCCATGGCGTGCTGTTTCGCGGTGCTGCCGAGGGCCATATCCGTCAGCATTTGATTAAAGACAAAAATTACCTCGATATGGTGATTGGCCTGCCTGCCAATATTTTCTTTGGCACTTCAATTCCCACCTGCGTACTGGTGTTTAACAAACACCGCCAAGCTGATGACAATGTGCTGTTTATCGATGCCAGCCAATACTTTGACAAGGGCACCAATAACAACCTGATGCGCGAAGAGGATTTGCAGCGCATTTTGGACGCTGTCGCCAAGCGTGAATCCATCGCTAAATTTGCCCATGTTGCCAGCCCTGATGAGCTTAAGGATAACGACTACAACCTTAATATCCCGCGCTATGTCGATACCTTTGAGGAGGAAGACGCAGTCGATCTGGCGCAAGTCGCTAAACAACTGGTGGCCAATGATCAGGCGATGCAGGCAATCGATAACACCATCGCGGCCTTCTGTGCGGAATTGGGGATTGACACGCCGTTTGAGGTGAAGAGCCGTGCTTAAGCCAAACGTTCAATTTTGTGAATTTTCTGGAAATAGCTGGGCAGAGCATTCCCTAGGTGAGGTCGTGAAAATAGAGAGGGGGCGGTTTTCTCCACGCCCAAGAAATGATCCCCAGTACTATGGTGGGGAAATTCCGTTTGCCCAGACGAATGATGTTACGTCATCCGACGGTCGCATAAAGCTGTTTTCTCAGACGCTGAATGAGAAAGGGTTGAAAGTCAGCAAGCTATTCCCAGAAGGGACTATTTTAATGACCATAGCAGCTAATATCGGACACTGCGGCATTTTGACTAGACCTATGGCATGTCCCGATAGCATTGTTGGTATCAATTGTAAGAAAGGGGTCTATAACCACTTTCTTAACATCTACCTCAATAGAGAACAACCTAGGATAGATTATCTAGCTCCTCGAGCAGCTCAAAAAAACATCAACATTGAGTTTTTAGCACCTTACAAGATTAGACTTCCTAAGACTCTCCTCGAACAACAAAAAATCGCTGACTTCCTCACTGCCGTCGATAGCAAAATTAGCCAGCTTACCGAAAAGCATCGCCTGCTTAACGAGTACAAAAAAGGCGTAATGCAACAGCTGTTTAGTCAGCGGCTGCGCTTTAAAGACAAGGACGGCAATACGTTTCCAGAGTGGGAAACCTATGCGCTAAAAAATGTTTTAGCGCTTCAGTCTGATAGTTTGAATATGCTAGACGAAACCACATACGAGCTCATCACCGTTAAACGTGGATTTGGCGGCGTAGTGAGCCGAGGATTTTTTAAGGGCAGAGATGTGCTCGTAAAAAACCAGTTCACAATCCATGAAAATGAGTTCGTTATTTCTAAACGACAGATAGTGCATGGCGCTTGCGGTTTAGTCCCTAAAGCGCTTGAAGGGGCAATTGTATCAAATGAATATAATGTTTTTCGCCCCGTAGAAAGTCGTTTGGATATTGATTACTTCAACCGCTTTGTCATCACGCCATTTATGCGTAAGGCATTCTTTATTAATAGTGATGGTGTCCATATTGAAAAATTACTTTTTAAGACGCAGAGCTGGCTGAAAACCAAAGTCAATTTACCTTGCTTGGCCGAACAACAAAAAATCGCTCAGTTTTTGCAAGCCATAGATAACAAAATCGCGGCCGTAGCCGAGCAAATTGAGCAAACCAAGCAATTTAAAAAAGGCTTATTGCAGCAAATGTTTGTCTAGGGCGTATTTAAGGATAAAGGCTGAATGACTGAAAATAATCAACCCCAAGAAATTGATATCGCCACACTACAAGAGAGCGTTGAGCTTGAATGCAAGCTTGCCAGTGGGCGTGATGGCAAAGGTGCACTGCCCCATGATATGTGGGAAAGCTATAGCGCCTTTGCCAATACCCGTGGCGGGTTGATTTTGTTGGGGGTGAAAGAAAAAAAAGGTCAGTTCAGCGTTGAAGGTATCGCGCAGCCAGCGCCCTTACTGAAAAACCTGTGGGATATAGTCAATAATCCGCAAAAAGTCAGTGTTAACCTGCTGAGTGAGGCCAATGTGCGCTTAGCAACGCTTGAGGGCAAAACCGTGATTGCCATTCAGGTGCCGCGTGCCCCCCGTGAAAGCCGCCCCGTATTTATTAATGGCAATCCCCTTAATGGCACTTATGTGCGCCGTTATGAGACCGACCAAAAGTGCCAACAGCTTGCCATCCAGCGCATGTTAGCCGAGCAAGAGGAAGTGCGTGATAACCGTATTTTTGAGCATTTCGGCTTAGAGGATATCGATGCTGAAAGCCTACGGGTATATCGGCAGATGTTTGTGGCGGCAAAACCGGATCATGTGTTTTTGACCTATACCGACCTTAAGTTTCTGGAGTCGATACGGGCGTGGCGCAAAGACAGGGCTACGGGTAAGCAAGGGCTCACGTTAGCGGGCATTGTGATGTTTGGTACATGGCAGGCGCTGCAAGATGCCTTGCCCTCCTACGCGTTAGATTACCGCGAACAAGACGGGCACAACGAACGCTGGGTTGACCGCATTTATACCGATGGCTCATGGTCGGGTAATGCCTTTGACTTTTATCGTAAGGTGTATCGCAAGCTGACGGCAGATCTCAAGGTGCCTTTTGGCCTTGTGGGCGATCAGCGTATTGACCACACCCCCGCCCATGAGGCAATCCGCGAAGCTTTAGTCAATACCCTTGCCCATGCCGATTACACGGCTGATGGCAATATTTTGATAGAAAAACATCCGGATTTTATTGGCTTTCGTAATCAGGGTTTAATGCGCGTGCCAATACAAGAAGCCATTGCGGGTGGCAATAGCCAATGCCGCAACCCCGCTATTCATCAAATGTTTTTAAACATCGGCTTAAGTGAAAAAGCGGGCTCAGGCGTACCTAACATCTACCGCAATTGTAAGCGGCAAGACTGGCAGATACCGCACCTGTATGAAAATGATGTGTTAGGCCAGACCTTGCTCGAATTGCGCATGGTGAATATTGTCTCAGAAGAGCTAATTCAGCGGCTGGTGGCACGATTTGGCGCGGGCTTTAATCAATTAAGCCAGCTTAAACGTACGATATTAATCACCGCAATGACAGAGGCGTGGTTTAACCATGAGCGTATTTGCTCGCTGACCTCTGAGCATACCCGTGAAGTGACCATTGCCTTAAGCCAGCTGGTTTCTGGCGGCTATTTAGAGTCATCTGGTCAACACAAAAGCAAGATTTATCATTTAAAAGGCATTGAGGTGCCTGCGCCTGATAATAATGCAGGCAAAAGCATTAGCTTTGTAACATCGCCCACAGACGTGCAGCTTTCGCTATTTGCGGCGGATTCGACAGTGCTCGCTACTGACGCTGAACATAGCGACACCGACAGCACTGATGAGCACGCAGTGGATATCGACAATAGAGGTCCGGACCTGACTCCGGATATCGACAATAGAAGTCCGGACCTAGCTCCGGACATGGGTAATAGTGGTCCGGACTTAGCTCCGGCTCATGAGGCCGCTTTCGATAAGCAGGCTCAACATTTATGGGCAAATTTAAAGCAAATTACCCAACCGCTCCTCGCGCAATCTGAACGCAAAAGAACCAAGGCGTCGATTGAGCAAGTGATTGTTGAACTTTGCCAAGCTGCGGAGCCGCGTTGTCTAAAGCTTGCCGACATTGCCCTTTTACTCACGATGAAGCCGGACACGCTTAGAAAAAATTATCTAAGAGAAATGGTAAAACGGCAGCAATTATATTTAGCCTACCCGACAGTGCCTAACCACCCAGAGCAGGGCTATACCACTAAAAATAATACACAACAGAACTAACACCGCTAAGGAAGGCAATACGACGCTATGGATTACCAATCAGAACAGCAACTTGAAAACAACCTAATCAAACAGCTCAGCACGCAAGGCTTTGAGGTTGTGAGCCTGCCAGATAATGCCGCGCTACTGGCGAACCTGAAAAAGCAGCTTGAGCGGGTGAATGGCATCGTGTTGTCTGATCGCGAGTTTACACAGGTGTTGGGTAAGCTTGAGGGCGGTAATATTTTTAGCAAGGCTAAGATGCTGCGCGACCAGCTGGATGTCAGCCTTGATAACGGCGATAGCTGTCATTTGACCTTGTTATTTGACACACCTGAGCTGGGGAAGCCTCATCGGAACCATTTTCAAGTCGCCCAGCAAATTACCGTTAAAGGCGTTTACCTTAATCGTTATGACGTGACGATTTTGGTTAACGGTTTGCCCTTGGTGCAAATTGAGTTGAAGCGTCGAGGGCTTGAGCTTAAGCAGGCGTTTAATCAAGTTAAGCGTTACCAAAAGCACTCCTATCATGCCAATCACGCGTTGTTTAATTATGTGCAGCTGTTTGTGATATCTAATGGGGTGAATACGCAGTATTTTGCCAATAACAGTGAGTTATCCGCTAAGCAAACTTTTGATTGGACCGATGTTAATAATCGGCGCATTGCTAAGTTGCCTGAGTTTGCGAGTGCATTTTTACAACCCGCCCACCTTACGGCCATGCTGTGTAAATACATCGTATTGAACGAGACGGAAAAGTGCTTGATGGTGCTGCGCCCCTATCAGTTTTATGCGGTTGAGGCGATTGTTAAGCAGGTGCAAGAATCGACAGAGCCCCAAGATGAACAGCGCTATCCTAATGGCTATATTTGGCATACAACGGGCTCAGGTAAGACCCTGACCTCGTTTAAAGCGGCGCAAATTATTACGTCATTAAGCGAAGTCGACAAAGTCGTGTTTGTGGTGGATCGAAAAGACCTTGATTATCAAACCGCCCTTGAGTTTAACGCCTTCTCGAAAGGCTGTGTTGATAGCACCGACAATACTAAGGTGCTGTTCCACCAGCTACTGGATAAGGCTGTGACGCCGCGTAAGGGGCAAAAGGAAAACCTCAATCGCAATACTAAGCTGGTGGTTACAACGCTGCAAAAACTCAACAATGTGGTAACGAAAAAGCGCTATCTTGATGAAATGGCCGCATTGAAACACAAGCGCATCGTGTTTATTTTTGATGAATGCCATCGCAGCCAGTTTGGCGACACCCACTTAAACATTACTCAATTCTTTAAAGCGGCTCAGCTATTTGGATTCACGGGGACGCCGATATTTACTAAAAATGCCATTGCTAAGAAATCAATCAAAAAGACGACCAAGGATTTATTTGGCGAGTGTTTGCACACCTATGTGATTGTTGATGCGATTCGCGACCAAAACGTGCTTAAGTTCGCTATCGAGTATGTCGGGCGTTACCAGTACAAAGACGGCTCGAATAATAATCTCGATATTGAAGTGGAAGACATCGACACCAAGGAGCTTTTAAGCTCGCCAGCGCGCTTAGAGAAGATTACCGATTACATTATTGCGAATCACAATCGCAAGACCCATAGCCGCGCTTACAATGCCATGCTGTGCGTGTCGGGCGTGCCTGAACTCATTCAATATTATGAATTGTTCGCTAAGAAAAAGGCTGAGGGTAAGCATAACCTTAAAGTTGCAACCATTTTTAGCTATGAGGCAAACGAAGAAGAGGAATACGAACTCGGCGGTAGCGATGTGGATGAGGTACGTGAGGTTGCCGCTAAGTATCTCAATGAAGGGCAAGCGAGCAAACTGCATAGCCGCGATAAATTAGAGGGCTTTATTGCCGACTACAATGCCATGTTTGGCTCTAGTTATAACACCTCCGACACTAAGCTGTTTTACGATTACTACAAGAACATTGCCAAACGGGTAAAGGCGAAAGAAATCGATATCTTGCTGGTGGTTAATATGTTCTTAACGGGTTTTGACGCGCCTAAGCTCAATACCTTGTATGTAGATAAAAGTCTTAAGCAGCATGGCCTTATTCAAGCATTCTCGCGCACTAATCGATTGTTAGACGAGACAAAGTCCCACGGTAATATCGTTTGCTTTAGAAACCTTAAAAAAGCCGCCGACGAGGCGTTTACGCTGTTTTCTAATAAACAGCCTAAAGAAGACATCGAGACCCCATCCTACAACGAGTTGCTTGCTGATTTTAACAGGGCCCATGCCGCGCTATTGGCAATTACGCCAACCGTGGATGATGTTGATACCTTGCCCGACGAAGACGCGCAAAAGCTGTTTGTATTGCAATTTAGAAAGTTATTACAGCTTAAAAACATGCTAAGCAACTTTGCCGATTTTGATATGGCCGAGACGGGCATGGATGAGCAAACCTTTCAAGATTTTACCAGTAAGTATGCTGACTTAAGCCGCCAGATCCGCGAGAACTCAACCAAAGAAAAAGTGTCAGTTTTAGACGATGTTGATTTTGAATTGGAGCTATTGCACCGCGATGAGGTCAATGTCGCCTATATTTTGCAGCTATTGCGCGACCTTCATGATGAGGATAGCGACGAAGGCAAAATTAAAAAACGCCAAGTTATCGCCAACCTTGTAGCGGCTGATCCAACCCTCTTGAGCAAAAAAGCATTGATCGAGAAGTTTATCAATGACCACCTCGACGGCATACCAGCGGGCGGCGACGTAGAAGAAGAATTTGAATTTTTCTGGGAAAAGGAAAAGCGTCTCGCGTTAGAAGCGCTTGCTCAAGAGCAGCAGCTCAACCAAGAGCGCCTACTCAAGCTGGTGGCGCGTTATGAGTTAAGTGATGAAATGCCGCTGCGAGAGGACTTTGCCGACGCCTTAGAGACTAAGCCGACCTTATTGCAGCGCAAGCGGGTGCTACCCATTATCACGGATAAATTTAAACGTTTTGTCGATACGTTTATGTCAGGATTTTAAACCGTAATTGTCTGGCTTCAGTTTTATGCACCTTGAATGGCGATATGAGAGCGCGTTACGTATCGCAATACACGGTTAAGCGTATCGGTGTATGCCATTGCTGCTAATGCGTTATTCTTAGTTTTGGGGCCATTGATGTCGGCTTTTTTTAATATGATCTCTACTGATTTAACATTTCCTAAAGTTCCGCTCAGTTATGGAGCGGATTGCACTTAGCAGAAAATACTGCGTTGTGACATGCGTTATAACCTGCATTTTGTTCCCGACTGAAAGTCACTTTCATTACAATCCCCATACATATGCTTCGGAATTGGCTGGCTTGAGTGATCACAAAAAAGTGATCACAGGACTATTAGACATATTTTGTGATCAGTTTTTCGAGATTACTAAAGCTCAATTATTTGAAAAATAGATTTTTTACCTAGGGTGTTTGATCAGGATTGTGCATTAAAAATCTAAATATTCAAAAAACAGAACAACGGTTAACATTTTTTTAACGTTATTTATAGCAAAATTACGATGAGTTGAGTAAACGAGGGGGCAGACTGAAAGTCGGCCATTTTATCGTTTATGCTCGATGTGGCTAAAGTAATAACCTTTGGCGGTGCTTGGCTTGCCATCTTTGGAGTCATTTTTAGCTAAATAACTAAGCCTGAATAGCGCTTTTTGAAAGGATGCAAGCGAATTACGTTGAATCTCATAGTCGCAATTTTCGGGGAAATAGGCGTTGATATCTACAACTAAGGCCAAGGCGTGTTGCACAATGTCAAAGGTGGTATTAGTGCTATTGGCTTTATGGCCATTGAGTAACACAAAGCAGTGATAATGGCATTTGTCGTCAGTGCTGTTTTGTTCTCTTACCCAGCCGAAAACTACGGTCGATTGGTAATATGATTCCAGCGACTTAACGACAATGCTTCTGAGTTTACTGATTTTATGATTGTGAGGTAAGGAGTCATATAGCGAGATATCGAAACGGATCATATAAGCCTTAGAATGCCACGACAGGAAAGCGCTGAGAACACTGTATAGCTTGTTAAGCAATGGTCGATTAATCCCTGAGCGAAATGACATTACTTTCCATACACGGCCTTCTATTACGACGTCTACCGTTGGTGTGATACTGGGCAATACCGCAGGCTTTGTATTCGGTGAAATAGTTAAAGCAGGTCTCTTAACAAAAGCTTGAGGCATAATAATATTTAATTACCTAGTGCAAAATCGTAACGGCTCAAGCTGTAAGCCTTATGGCATCCAGTTTTCAGCGTATTTATTTCGATTTATTCAATTCGACAACCCGCTAGAACAGCCCAAGTTGTCTCACTTCAACATTAAGAAAAGGGCAACGTGTTGCCCTTGTATCCTCGGCTAAAGCTATCGCTTAGCTTGACTTTCCCAGCGTAGATAATCTGATAGCCTTACCATCCATTGGTTTTGGTCTTTAAATGCTCTAGGTGCATCCTCGCCCTGTTGCAGCCAACGCCTCACTGTTTTGGTATTCCGACCTAGTCGAGCGGCGATTTGCGCGCAGCTGAGAACAGGCTCAACGGTATGAGTTAATGCGATGTACTCGCATAGTCGAATTTTCTTTGGTCGCTTGACGTTAGCCACAGTTGATTGAGTCATTGATTGCCCTCCATTTGCTTTAGCTCTACCACGGGGCAGGCGCGCACCCATGCGACTATTTCGCTGAGCTTCCAAACGTTAGTATTTGCATTTAGCTTGATGCGCTGAGGGAATTGCCCAAGTCGCTCCAATTGAAAGGCGTGCGCTCGACTTACCGATGTAATGAATCGGCGCTGTTGTTCATTGATGACAATCTCATTGGGCTCAGATTCAGGTGTAAAGAAGGATGTATTCATTCGTCTCTCCTAGGCTTCAAAGGGTTTTTGCCGCTTGCGTCGAGGAGTTTGCTTAAGATGCAACTAAAAATTAAATTTTCGGGGATTTTAGTGTTTGATTTCGAATCTGGGCGTTGAGGGCATTGTTTGCGGTTAAAAATTAATACCTATTCGCTGGTGGTTTGGCCACCAGCGTGCATAGAAGCGTTAGTGTTTTGGGGCGTTGTCTTGGCTTAACTGCCAGCGTTTAAATTCATTCGGGCACCAGCCGAGGGTGCGCCTATTACGATAGACTGGCGCGATAAGCTTTTGCGTTTTAACCCATCTATGGACAGTGGCGCGACTCTTTTGCAATGCTGCGCACATGTCAGTGATGCCTATCAACGGGTTGATGTCAAATTCAATTGACTGATTAACGCGATCGCTCGACATTATTTCGCGCCTTCAATTTGGTTATTTGAGTTAACGGCCTCTCTTGATTTGACCCAATGAAGTAGCTCGGAAAGCAACCATCCTACTGAACGATTTGAGATCCTTCTGCGTCTTGGATACATGCCTTTGCGTTCGAGTTGAAAGGCCTCGGCCCTACTTACCGAAGTAATGAGACGACGCTCTTTTTCCTTAACTATACGGTCGAACACAAGCTCACTGGCAATATCTGTGTCCATCATTGCTAAATTGACGTTTGTCATTCGTTTCTCCTCGTATTCATAACGCTTGAGTGCGCGGAAATGAATGTTGAGGGTGGCGCAAGTAAAAGCGAAATTTTAGGGCGTTTTAGTAAAAAGGCCGCATTCACGACAACTAAAAATTTTTCCATGAAATCTTTTAGGGGTGAATTTGTGAGGATAAAACGCAGAGGCAATAAAACAACGGGGGTACATATGGGGGTACATATAAGCAAAAACGGGCTTTTTCGTGAGAAAAAACCCGTTTTATTACAACAACCTAAGAGGAAATCTTAGTTCATGCCATATTTCTTTAATTTCTTACGCAGAGTACCGCGGTTGATACCTAGCATGTTTGCTGCGCGGGTTTGGTTGCCGCGAGTGTGTTGCATGATGATGTCAAGCAGAGGTGCTTCAACTTCACTTAGCACCATTTCATACACTTCTTGTGCTTCCTGACCGTCCAACTGTGCGAAGAAGTTAGTTACGGCACGCTTAACAGCGTCACGTAATAACTGGGGCTTGATAGTGCCGTTTGCGGTTTCGATTTTGCCAACGGTAAGCTGGTGAACTTCTGTGTTAGTTGTCTGATCAAACATTCTATTCTGCTCTTTATTAATTCTTTACTAATTCATCAAAATAATATTCCACGAGGGAATACTGTTCTGCAGCGGTTTCCAGCTGATTAAAGTCAGCCCGAAACTGGCGCTGATCCTCCTGGTCTAGGTACCATCCGATATGTTTTCTGGCGAAGCGGATACCCTTATATTCACCATACAAATCATAAAGTTTGGTGAGGTGTTCCAGCATCACTTGACGCTGTTCTACCACCTCAATGGGCGCTAGCTTATTACCCGTCTCCAAGTAGTGCTGGATTTCTCTGAAAATCCAAGGTCGTCCTTGAGCACCCCGTCCTATCATCAGAGCATCGACACCGGTGTAATCCAGCACAAAGCGGGCTTTCTCCGGACTGTCGATATCCCCGTTTGCGACAACAGGAATCGAGACATTCTGTTTAATTGCTTTAATGGTGTCGTACTCGGCGTCGCCTTTGTACATGCATTGTCTCGTGCGGCCATGAACGGCCAGCGAGGCGATGCCACAATCCTCGGCAATCTGGGCGATTTGAACACCGTTCCTGTGTTCAGGCTCCCAGCCTGTGCGAATTTTTAACGTAACGGGCACATCTACTGCAGCTACCACGGCTTGTAAAATGTCTTTTACGAGGGGCGGATTTTGCATTAAGGCTGAGCCAGCCAGCTTTTTATTCACTTTTTTTGCAGGGCATCCCATGTTGATATCAATGATATGGGCGCCTTGTTCAACGTTGAACTGGGCGGCCTGCGCCATTAACTCTGGATCTGCACCTGCAATTTGCACTGAGCGAATACCTTCCTCACCAGAATGTGTCATACGCTGGCGGCTCTTATCCGTATCCCAAACCTCAGGATTGGATGAAAGCATCTCTGACACCGCTAAGGCTGCACCATAACGAAGACAGAGATTACGGAAAGCTTGATCGGTGACACCTGCCATTGGTGCCACGATCAGCTGATTCTTCAGTTGATAGGGTCCAATCTGCATTTACTGTTTCACCTTAGCTCTTCAAAGGGGCGCTATAGTAGCCCTTTTTATTGGCCGTGAAAAGGTCAATAAATGACCTAGGAGCAATTTTTTTTCTTGACTTTTTAGCCTTGAGAAGTAATCGGTAAAATTAGTCTAAGCCAGTGGTGGCGCATGTTGCGCCACCCTTTAGCGTTATTTGCGCGTACCTGTCAAGCGGCTCCAATCTTCTTTGTGAGCCGCTTCGTCCATGTTGAACCATTGGCTATAAAAGTCAGAGATTTCTTGCGCTTGCTCTTTTAGGAGTCCAGAGAGGGCTAATTTACCGCCTGTTTTGACTCGGTCGGCGATAAGGGGGGCGAGTTCGCGCAGTGGGCCTGCGAGAATATTGGCAACTAATACATCGGCCTTAAGATCGGCGGGCTGATCTTCAGGCAGGTAAAGCTCGAGTTGGTCGGCGACATCGTTACGCTCGGCATTGGCTTTTGAGGCGTCAATGGCTTGATAGTCGATGTCGATACCGGTGACTTTTTTCGCGCCCAGTTTTAGGGCGGCAACGGCAAGAATGCCTGAGCCACAGCCAAAGTCGATCACTTCTTCGTTGCTTAGATCTAAGCTGTCTAACCACTCTAAACACAGTGCTGTCGTGGGGTGAGTGCCTGTGCCGAAGGCCAGACCCGGATCTAAGATCACGTTGACTGCGCTTGGATCGGGGACTTCACGCCAGCTTGGGCAAATCCACAGGCGTTTACCGAATTGGATGGGGTGGTAGTTATCCATCCATTCGCGAACCCAATCTTTGTCTTCAATTTGCTCGATTTTATGGCTGAAGTGTTCACCTAAAAACGGCAGGGTTTTCAGCATCTCAATGCTTGGGGTTAGATCGGTATCGGCTTCGAATAGCGCGACAACCACGGTATCTTGCCACAGCGGGGTTTCGCCCAGTTTAGGTTCAAAAATCGGGGTGTCTTTACCATCTTCAAAGGTAATGGAGACTGCGCCTTCTTCCATGAGTAAGTCGCTGATGGTTTCTGCATCATCACTGTTAGTGTTAATGCGGAGTTGGATCCAAGGCATGGGTTAAATCCTGTGGCTAGGGTTAAAAAATATCACGCTATTGTATACCCAAACCGCGCTAAATTGCAGAATTCGGTGGCAATTTAGCATTGTTCAATTAGATAAATGAGTTGCTGTGCAGCAGGGGATTGGCGAGTGATAAATGGATTTTATTCTACGCCGACAAAGAGTTAGTCAGTCATCCTTTTTGTGCGAAAATGCGAACCGGTCGTTTCGATTTTAAGTATAAACATATGAAATATAATGGTTAATTGGTTTTACCTTTGTTTGGTTTTTTACTTGCTTTTTGTGATCGCCTTCTAAGAGTTGACGCTGCTCCCGTGAGTTACCTCACGCTTTAAATCTGTGACGCTCAGCCGGGTATTTTGTTACTGCTATGGTGTAGTTTGCAAAGAGGTGTCAACAAACCATCAAAGGTAAAAGCAAGATGATAAGCGTAACGCGCGTTCACACTAGGGTGAAAACACAGGGGATAGGTCACCCTTGGTCGGCTAAGGCTGATCGATTACAGAGCGCGACAGGCATTATGTTGGGATGCTTCCTGTTGTTGCATATGCACTTCGAGTCGAGCATTTTGCTGGGCAAAGAGGCATTTTACCAAGTTGTACAACTGCTTGAAGGCGGTATGTTTAGTAGTACAGGCCATGGCTTTCCGATGGTTACTAAAGTCTTCTCGGTTTTTATGCTGTTAGTGGTGATATTGCATGCCGCAGTTGCGCTTAGGCGGTTTCCGGCACAACTGGGTCAGTGGCGGGCATTGCGCTCGCATTTAGGTGGCATTAATCACCGTGATACCCATGCATGGTTTTGGCAGCTCATTACTGGCTTTATTCTGTTTTTCCTGGTGCCTGTACATCTGTTTACCATGATCTTAAATCCTGAGATTGGCCCACATTTATCCGCCGAGCGTGTTTATCACGATAATGCTTGGCTGCTTTATGCCTTATTGCTGCCCGCAGTGGTGATCCACGCCATGATTGGTTTGTACCGTGTGGCAGTTAAGTGGGGCATTACCACTCAACGCTCCGGCTTACGTAAACTCGCTAAGGTATTGATTATCTATTTGTTGTGCCTAGGTAGCGCTAGCTTAGTTACTTATATGTTGATCGGCAGCGAGTTGAGTGTTCCTGTGCAGCCCTATGTGCCCCAGTAATTTGAATGCCAATCCTGCTGCGCGCGTTGCACTGAGATAATTCGCCGCAGGATTTTGTGTCGCTGCCACTCGTTTTTATTGGTTCTATCGCTAATAGTTAAGCATTCGATTAATTATTCGCCTCCTAGTTGATCTAACTCAGGTTTGTTGTTGGATTTGTGAGCGATATTAATTTTTAAAGATCACTTAATGAGCTTGGCTCAATAGAGCCTGTGGCGCGAGGCGAAAGCAATGGCAATCAAACTAAGTATAAAAAAATGGAGTGCGTGGCTGGATTTAAGCCAGAGTGTGTCGGGTGTCATTTTGGCGGTGTTTTTATGGAGTCACTTAGTGTTGGTGTCGTCCATTTTGTTGGGTGGCGATGCCATGAACTGGGTGGCGCGCACTATGGAGCTAAGTTTTCTCTCTAGTGATGGTCATGGCTATCCCTGGGTGGTGACTTGTATTGCCATCGGTATCGGCGCTTTAGCGTTAGTGCATGTGCTAGTGGCATTGCAGAAGCTACCGATGAGTTTGCGTCAGCAAAGGGCGCTGCAACAGCAGATGCAAGTGATTAATCATAGCGATACTCGCCTCTGGCGTTGGCAAGCCATTACGGGTGTGGTGATCCTTTTATTGCTGCCGGTGCATCTGTGGCTTATCGGCTCGGCGCCTGAAACCATAGGTCCGCAGGGCAGCGCTGAGCGGATTTGGAACCAAGGTGTATGGATGGTGTATTTGCCGCTATTGCTGACGGTTGAGTTACATGCGGCCATCGGGATTTACCGCGTAGCACTGAAGTGGGGCGCGGCGCGTGATCTTAATAGTCGCAGCCGTTTACGTAAGATTAAAACTATTGTGAGTATCGCGTTTGTCACTGTAGGGATTGCCTCTTTATTGGCATTTTTACCCCATGCGAGTTGAGCGAAATATAACAAAAGAGTGTTGTCCTAAAACAATAACAGCAGTACCCGTTAAGGAGCAGGCGTGAAACTGATTTATACCGATTCATTAGTGGTTGGTGCCGGATTGGCAGGGCTAAGGGTAGCCATTGCCTCTAAAGAGCGTGGGCTGGATACCTTAGTGCTATCGCTTATTCCTGCCAAACGTTCTCACTCCGCCGCAGCGCAGGGGGGAATGCAGGCAAGCCTTGGCAACGCAGTTAAAGGCATGGGTGATGATGAAGACGTGCACTTTCAAGACACTGTGAAAGGTTCGGACTGGGGCTGTGATCAAGAAGTCGCCAGAATGTTTGCCCATTGTGCGCCTAAGGCGGTACGCGAATTAGCCAACTGGGGCGTGCCTTGGTCACGCGTCAGTGCTGGTCCACGTGAAGTCATTGTTAACGCACAAAAAGTTACTCTACAGGAAGCCGAAGAAGCCCATGGGTTAATTAATGCCCGCGACTTTGGTGGTACCAAAAAGTGGCGCACCTGCTACACCGCCGACGGTACAGGCCACTCTTTACTCTATGCCATGGATAACAAAGCCATTTCGATGGATATTCCGGTTCATGAGCGCGTCGAAGCGCTGGCGATTATCCACGACGGTCAACGCTGTCACGGGGTGATTGCCCGCTGTTTAATCACGGGCGAGTTGCGTGCCTATGTCGCGAAATCGACCACGATTGCCACTGGTGGCTATGGCCGAATTTATGAAGTCTCAACCAATGCGATTATCTGCGAAGGCATAGGTCAGGCGCTGGCACTCGAAACTGGGGTCGCGACCCTTGGCAATATGGAAGCGGTACAGTTCCACCCAACGGCGATTGTGCCCGTAGGGATTTTAACCACAGAGGGTTGCCGTGGTGATGGTGGTTTATTGCGGGATAAAGACGGCTACCGTTTTATGCCTGACTATGAGCCTGAAAAGAAAGAGCTAGCATCGCGGGACGTAGTGTCTCGCCGCATGACTGAACATATGCGTAAAGGTAAGGGCGTCGATAGCCCCTATGGCCCGCATTTATGGCTCGATATCACCCTGCTTGGGCGCAAACATATCGAAACCAACCTGCGTGAAGTGCAAGAAATTTGTGAGAACTTCCTTGGGATCGACCCTGCAAAGGATTGGATACCCGTGCGTCCGACTCAGCATTACTCCATGGGTGGCATTCGCACCAAAGCCACCGGTGAAAGTCCGCAGCTCAAAGGTTTATTCAGCGTGGGCGAAGCCGCCTGTTGGGATATGCATGGCTTTAACCGCTTGGGTGGCAACTCGCTCGCCGAAACCGTAGTGGGCGGCATGATTATCGGCAAATATGTGGCTGATTTTTGTGAAAATAACAGCCTGGAAATCAACACCCAGCTTGCCGAAAAATTTATGCGGCAAGTACAGACTGAAATTGACACCTTAGTCGATGGCGATGGTCAAGAAAATCCCTTCGAACTTAAGCACGCAATGCAGCGAATTATGATGGATTACGTTGGGATTTTCCGTAACGGCCCAGAGCTTGATAAAGCGGTGAATGAGCTAAAAGCCCTGCTTGAACGTTCACGCAAACTCGGCATTAAGTGTAAAAAACGCCACGCCAATCCTGAGCTGGTAGAAGCTCTAAGGGTTAAGCGTATGCTCAAAGTCGCGCTGACCGTGGCCTGTGGCGCGGCAGCTCGCACCGAAAGCCGCGGTGCCCATGCCCGTGAGGATTATCCGCAGCGTAATGACCGCGATTGGCTTAATCGTACCCTCGCCAGTTGGCCCGATGCCAATGCGTTGGAACCCGTGTTGAGCTACGAGCCGCTAGATGTGATGAAGATGGAACTGCCACCGGGATACCGGGGTTATGGTATCGACAATGCGATTGCTCACCCCGATACCGCTAAACGTGAGCAACAAATTGCTGAAATTTTGGCTGGGCTCGGGGAGGATGCCGATCGCTATCAACGCCAAGCGGCGCTGATGCCTTTCGAGCTGCCGCCCAGCCTGCAAGCTAAAAATGAACGTTTAAGTGATACCTTACAAAAACCCTCTGCCAATGTGTTAGGAGAAAAATCATAATGACCCAAGGTCGCCAGTTAACCTTTAATATTTTTCGTTATGATCCACAGGAGCCAAACGATAAGCCGAAAATGGTGCGTTATCAGCTCACCGAAACGCCGGGGATGACAGTATTTATTGCCCTCAATAAGCTGAGAGAAGAGCAAGATACGTCGTTGCAGTTTGACTTTGTCTGTCGGGCAGGGATTTGTGGCAGTTGTGCCATGGTGATCAATGGTTTTCCGACATTAGCTTGCCGTACCTTAACCGCTAAATATCCCAAAAGTGAGATTACCCTGATGCCGTTACCTGGCTTTGAATTGATCGGTGATTTATCGGTTAACACGGGTAAATTTATGCGTGAACTCGCTGAGCGGTTAAAGCTATGGTTACATCCTAAGGCGAATGATATCAGCATCCATCGCCTCGAAGATCCTATGGCTCCTGAAGAAGCTGCTCGCCTGTATGAGTTGGAGCGCTGCGTCGAGTGTGGCGTTTGCGTATCAGCCTGCGCGACCAAGCAAATGCGCGAGACCTTTGTCGGTGCAGTTGGCATGATGAAAATTGCCCGCTTTGAACTCGATAGCCGTGATGCCCGCACTGCGGAGGATTTTTACCATGTGATCGGTAATCAGGATGGTGTGTTTGGGTGCATGACCTTGCTCGGCTGCCAAGACAACTGTCCGAAGGATTTACCCCATATGCAACAGATTGCTTATCTACGCCGAAAAATGGCGATGACGTTGGTTTAGCTTTATTTACGCAGTTGATTTAAAAATAGAAAGCGCCAAATTTGGCGCTTTCTTGTTGGTGATGCTAGCAAGCATAACTCTTATGGATCTCGACTTTCTCTACTAACTGCTCGGAGGTGGCGACAAAGGTATTAAAGTGTGGGCTTGCCATATGCGCATCCAGTGCTGCTTGGGATTGCCACACTTCATACATCCAGAACTGATTAGCATTATCTAAAGAATGATGCAGCGTATACTCAAAACAACCTGCCTCGGTGTGGGTGTCACTTACCAGTTGTTTGAGGACTTTAAAGAGTGAATCACTCTGGCCTGAATGCGCTTGGATTTGCGCAAAAACCGTGATTTTCATTGGCTAAATCCCTCAAGCACAATTTTACCAATCGCTTTGCCCGACTCAATTTGTGCATGGGCCTTTAGCAAGTTTTGCGCATTAATCGTGCCGTAATGCTCACCAAAGGTGCTTTTTACTTTACCGGTATCGATAAGCTCTGCAATGCGATTGAGTAGATGGTGCTGGGCAATCATATCCTCGGTTTGATACAGGCTGCGGGTAAACATCAGCTCCCAATGCAGCGACAGGCTTTTACGCTTAAGCTTCATCACATCTAACGGGGCTACCGGATCATCAATCAGTGCCAGTTTTCCTTGTGGTTTGAGCACTTTTACAATTTCGTCAAAGTGCTTATCGGTTTGAGTCAGGCTAATCACATGGGTGACATCGGCAATATCTAGCTTAGCCAGCTCTTCCGAGAGGGGTTTATTGTGATTAATCACTGCATCGGCACCTAAGGTTTGCACCCAAGTTGCTGATTCTGGCCGTGATGCGGTACCGATAACCTCTGCTCCAGTCAATTTGACCGCCAGTTGAGTGATAATCGAACCCACACCACCTGCGGCACCGATAATTAAAATACGTGCATCCGTGGCGGAGCCATCTTGTGGTAGACCTAAACGGTCAAACAGCAATTCCCAAGCCGTGATACTGGTTAAGGGTAAGGCTGCCGCCTGTGCGTTGCTTAAGGTTTGCGGTTTATGGCCGACAATGCGCTCATCCACTAACTGATATTCGGCATAACTACCACTGCGGCTAATATCGCCGGCATACCAAACTTCATCGCCTACCTTAAATAGGCTGACTTTGTCCCCGATAGCTTTTACAACGCCAACGGCATCCCAACCGAGGATTTTATACTCCCCAGCAGGCGCTGAGCTTGATGCGCGGATCTTGGTATCGACGGGGTTAACCGATATGGCCTTAACCTCGACTAACAAATCAAAACCCGTTGGAGTTGGTTTGGCTAATGTTATGTTTTCTAATGCATTATGCGCATCGACTGCGCCTGCTGTTTGGTAACCTACGGCTCTCATAATCATTCCTCACTGGCGACTCATGTCTGTCACTTGTCATTGAGCACCATTGTGTGAAATATTAACCTTTAGATAAACGGGGTAAAGTTTGTAATTTTTTCAAAGGAAATTTGATAATCATGTTGCTTAATGATCTCGCCTTATTTGTTCGCGTTGCCGATTGCGGCAGTATTTCGGCCGCAGCGGCCGAAATGGACCTCTCTGCTGCTTCAGCGAGCGCAGCGATTAAACGTCTTGAAAAACAGCTTGATACGAGTTTGTTTGTGCGCACGACTCGCAGCCTTAGATTAACCGCTCAAGGGGAGCGTTACCTGATCCATTGCCGCCGCGCCTTAAGTGATCTCGCCCTTGGAGAGCAGGCGATTGCCAGCGATAAAGGTAAGGTCTCTGGCACCTTAAGCCTGTCGGTTTCATCTGACTTTGGGCGAAACTTATTTGTCCCTTGGCTCGATGACTTTCTCTTGGATTTTCCACAGCTGCAAGTGCGTCTGCATTTGGGCGACAATATCAGCAGTTTTTACCACGATAAAATTGATGTGGCGGTGCGTTATGGTAAGCCGCAGGATTCTAATCAAGTTGCCTTTCCGATTTGCAGTGCCGACAGAGTGTTATGTGCATCGCCGGACTATCTTGCCAAATTTGGTCAACCCGAAACCTTAGAGCAGCTAACACAACATAATTGCTTGTTTTATAAGTTAGATGAGAGAACTCACGATCAATGGCAATTTGAGCGTGATGGCCAGGAATGTAAAGTCCGCGTCACGGGGAATCGTAGTGCCAATGATGCTGAAATTGCGCGCCGCTGGGCGGTAGCAGGAAAGGGGTTAGTGTTTAAGTCGAGCTTAGATTTGGCAGAGGATATTATGGCTGGGCGTTTAGTGCCCTTGTTACCAGAATATCGCGGCGAGTCGGTCAATTTATACTTAGTGTGCCCAGGACGCGAACATGTCACACCCGTGGTGTTACTGCTTCGCGAAATGTTACGTCGCCGTTGTAAAGAATTGCAAACTCAACTGGCTGCTCATCATATTATCCCAAACTACCGTTAAGCTATTTGCATTATGGTGGCATATGTAAATAATCGCACTGCATGTTGTTATTTATTGTTTTTAATCTGTTTTTAAATTGTGTTTTGTGGCGGTTTTTTCTGTTATGAATTGTGTTGTTTATGTTTAATGTCGCTAATTTTTTCTGATCTAACTCATATTTATTTTAATTGCATATGAGTTGTCGCTGGCTTGAGTTGAAAAGCATTTTTTTTCGTGCGTATGATGCGATAGATGTATCGTTTTGTATCTTTAACTGTGGGTCACAGTGGAGATTATTTATAGTATGACGTATTGACTGAAAATGTTAACTAAATTAGCCACAAAAAATTACTCAAAAATACCGAAACATCTTCATCCCATAGTTGGCGGATTACTGGTGCTCGGAATATTATGGTTGAGCTTATCGCTAAGTGTTTCTGCTAAAAATGAAATTTATTCTGTTGAAAAGAATGATTTTTTAATGGCTTCGACACTTGTGGCGCATAGTGAGTTTGTGGGCCATAAATCGACAATCGTACTGAATGAATATAGCGTTACACTTTGGAATTGGTTTTGTGAAACTAATTTTGAAAGCATATTTATTGGACTGTCTTTTTTTGTTTTATTTAGTGTTATTTATTTCATTTCAGCTATTTTTCTGCGTAGTTACATTCTTAATTTGGAACATTGTTATTCCATTTTACTTAATTGGATAAAGTCTATTCAAGCAAGTACATCCTAGCGCTATATAGAGCACATGCTCACTATCAATATTTTCATCAAAATATAAATCAAGGTTTTATTATGCAACCAACGAATAATCAATATTATTCGTCGATTTCTCGTCGACGAAATAAATGGTCTGTGCTTTTCTGCTTGCAGGTGATGCTGGCGAGTTTTTCATTTGTCGGCCAAGTATTGGCTGTCAATGAATTTGAGTTAGCCACGGATGCACAAGCTGCAAAATGGTCTGGCTACGTTAATGTTGGGTTTACCCGAAACATTTATGACTCGGATAGTTATTACGCCTATCAAGCCTATAACATCGATAGCCGGATCGATTACAAGGCAAATTGGGGCAATGTGCTGTTTACCCTTGGGGGCGAAAAGCAAACATTGCATGGCAAAGAGTCCAGTTTTTATGACCCTTTGCTGGAATACCGCACACCACTGTATGCCTTAAGCGATACCGTCTCATTCAAAGGCAGTTTAGGTGTGTATTTGCCCGCAGAGCGCGAATCAAAATTGGATAGGTTGCAATATGCACCGCGTATTGCTGCGTACTTATTTTGGAGCCCGCTAGATAACCTCAGTTTTTATTTTTCACCGCGCTATCGCTACAACGCTTACCAATACAAAACCGCTGGTGAGCGCGTGTTAGTTGAACAGCAACTCGATGGATTACTCGATGCTTATTGGCAAATTACGGCTAATTGGTATTTGGATGTGAGTGGTCGTTATCGAGTCTCCAAAAACTATTACGGTCGCCGACTCGACGATCAATTTACCTTCGCCCAAGAACTCGGTTGGTCGTTTAAGCCTGACTGGGTGTTGGCTGTTGGTCATAACAATAGTGGTCGTTTCTATAACCCAGAAGTGGGGACATCTCAGGGATTTGAGATTTATGACAAAAAGAGTTCAACCTTTTATTTGTCAGTTACTAAATATCTATAAAAACAGTAGTTAAGAGGAATCTATGAAGAAGTCCATGGTATGTCTGGCGATAACCAGCGCACTGACCCTTGTGGGGTGTGGTGCCGGTGATGAGCCTTATAAAGAACTCCCCAAAGATGAAAAGCAAGTCACCACAGCCGACATCGATAAAGCCACTGAGCGGCAATATCTCTACATTCGCAGCGTGGGTAAGGCTCCGCGTTATGCCGCCGAGGTGCGAGGTTTTACCCAAGGTGATCCTAAGTTGGTAACCTTGCATAAAACAGAGAATGGTATCCAAGTACGTCAAATTGACCGAGATAATATCGGATTAGGCCATGACAGCCGTTACCCTAATGAATATAACCAAGCGCCAGTGTTAACCATTCCTGGTGAATATATCGACTTTAAATGTACCGAAGATAAATGGCGTGAGTGTATTAACGTAGAGCAAGTTAACACCGATGCTAATTTAACATGGCAGGATAAGCGCTACTTTGTCCCCGATTTTGCCAAAGCTAAAATTGCCGAGTTGGGCATTAATGACATATTTACCTTTGGTGAATGTGTGACTGAAACAGAGGCCCCGCGTCTAGTGAATACTCAAGGCCAAAAAGGCTATGAGATGGATTTAGCTAAGGGCGTGGTTAACTTTGAAATTGAGCATACCTATCAGGCTTCACCAAGTTGCTTTAACCAATTTTACGGTGGCAACCTCGACAATCTATCCTTTACGACGACTGAGTTTATTTCGATTGTGGCGGTGGATCAGTTAGCCAGTAAAGACTATCAAGCGATTCCCTATGCCGAAAATGAAAAGGGCGCATTTGGTTTCTTTACCTCTTCCCATACTTACCGTGATGCGACTGATTCAGAGGGCGTTGACGGGTATGTGCGTACCTACATGAATCGCTTCAATCCGGCCAAATCGGAACTGACTTATTACTTGAGTAATAATTTCTACGATGCGAAAAATAAACCCTTTTTGGATGCTGCTATCGAGTCCGTGACGGCAATTAACATTCAAAACAAGTTGTATAAAACGGGTTTTCCACAGATAAAACTTGAGCAAGCCCACGATAAACGCCATGGCGACCTGCGCTATAGCAACATCACTTTATTTGATGAACCGCTGGATAATGGTTTGGCGGGTTATGGCCCATCCGCGGCAAACCCGCTTACAGGCGAAATTGTGAGTGCGCGAGTCAATCAATACAGCTCGAATCTAAAACAAGGCGCAGTACGTTACTATCGCCAAGTGCGTTTAGATTATAACAGAGGCAAATTGGACGCGAATTCAGTCACATCGTTAACGGGCGAGCCTTATGTGTCGAATCTGAACAAGCCAGATGTCAGCGTTGATACTGTGCCAGTTGAGGCGGCGGCATTTGAACAACCTACTCAGCAGCTTATTGCAGCACCCAAATCAATGTTATTAACGCCTAAGGATAATAGTCTCGATGCTTTGGCGGATTTTGATGAAAAAACACAAGCGTTTTGGTCTGAAAATTCAATGATGCATGTGGATACCGTGTTTGCTACAGGTGGTAGTAATCGTGAATTACCTCGCGGCATCAAAGGGCATGAAATTGATTGGAAAAAAGCCGAAATGTGGGTTGATGGCAAAGTGGGCGGTAAATTAGCGGCATTTGAAGATTTGCCGATAAGTTTACAAGACTCATTAACTACAGCCCTTGCTGCACAAGCATTTGCCGGCACCTTGACCCATGAATTAGGGCATACATTTGGCTTAAGACATAACTTTGCTGGGAGTCGCGACCACGACAATACCTTTAACCAAGCACAACTGACGGAGTTAAAAGCCGCCTTTAGCGATGCAGGTTACCCAGATATTACTGTTAATGCCGAGTTTTCGAGCCAAATGGACTACAACGTGAATCGGTTTGCAACCACGTTTGAACCCTATGACTTAGCGGCGTTACGTTTTGGCTATGCCCGCGAAGTGGAAACAAAGGCTAACGAATTTGTATCGCTCAAAGCGGAAGATGCTAAGCGTCGCGACGAACTTGCCAAAGGCATTGTTAACGGGGATACCCGATTTGGCGCGCTTTACAATATTGAGCAAAACAATAGCCTACGTCAGTATTCTTATTGCACAGATGAACATGTGTCCCTTAACAGCAACTGTAATCGTGGTGATGCGGGTAAAAACTTAGATGATATTAACCAGTTCTATATCGATAAGTATTTTGATAGCTACGAGACCATGAACCTACGCCATAATCGTCAATCTTTGTTTGAGGATCATAGTCTAAGTTACACCATCAATCGTAAAGTGCAGTTTGATGAGATACGTCAATTCATTGAAGATGTGAGCTTTTTAGAGCAATTATTTGGTCTATCAGAAAACTTTTTTGCTGGTGAGTGCGACCGACTGGCTGCGGCAGGTAGCGAGGCTTGGTATTGTGCGAATCAGCGGGCGATGAATCAGTCGGCCGACTTCTTCCTTAAGCTAGTGGGAGAAAACGACGCCACATTGGACGTCACATACAAGCAAGCTGATGGCAGCGTAGCGTTAAGACAGCAGTACAATTTTGCTAAGGTACTTGAGCAATATCGTTTTAAAAGCGGCGATATGAAGGCGCAATTTGAGCCGGGTGAGGTGATCAGTCAGTTCTCTGATTCCCCAGAAGCCTTGAAAGAGTTGATCATTAAATCGCAAATAAATCCTCAATTTCAGGATTTATTAACGGCTGATGTTAGCTTTTCGGGCCGCTTACTCAATGGTATTAAAACGCCTGCATCCTCACCTAACCATCCGTATGTGAATGAGCGCGACGTGTTAGGTGTATGGCCTGATAAATTGTTAGCCGTGCGAGCCTTAGTATCACGTACAACGCCCCGCAGCACATCGAGTCGTGGTTACAAAGCATTGGTTGATTTACCGAATGTGGGTCCAGTGTTCCAAGATATGTTGTGTAAGATGACCATGGGTGAAGGCCCTGGGCTGACTCGTGGTAATGCACCGCTCTTTACCGAAAGCTGTGGCGTGAGTGGTAAGCTCGATAGCTATCTGCCTTATTACACTGATTTTGCCCAACAAAGTATTGAGCCATTACCTAATTACGATCGTTCAGTTTCACGTTACTTCCAATTTGATACTGTTAACGGCCAACCAAAAGGTAAGAGCAATTTACTGCAGATGATATTACGGCAAGTGGTACTTGCATCGGTTGACAGTGATTATCAAGGCGAGCAAAAAGCCAGAGTATGGCGTGAATACGTCGGTATTCATCTAGCCGGCCCTGCATTAGCCACACAAGCGGAAGTGACAGTAAATGGCCGTGTGTATGCTGCGACCGCAGAAAACACTTTAGCATTGGCGCTGATCAACCGAATTAAAGAAATGGAAACCTTTAAGGCGCAGGTCGGCGAGGCCACGCTTGCCATCAAGTTAAACAACGGTACAGTAGGTGAGATCATTGATGGGCAACTAAGCCGAGATCAGTTAGTTCTCAGTTATTTGCCTGTGCTTGATTAAGTCACTTGAATCGAGTGAGCCGCACCCGCGGCTTTGCAATCCATCACCATGTGTAAAACGTAAAAAAAGGCCGCTCAGTGAGCGGCCTTATTATTCATACAATCTTATATGGCTTAAGACTTTGCGCGTTTCATCGCGGTGAAGAATTCTTCGTTAGTCTTAGTCATCGCCAGCTTATCAATGAGGAATTCCATTGCACTGACTTCATCCATTGGATTGAGGATCTTACGCAGGATCCACATTTTTTGCAGTTCGTCAGGATTTGTCAGCTTCTCTTCACGACGAGTACCGCTGCGGTTAAAGTCAATCGCAGGGAAGACGCGTTTTTCAGCGGCTTTACGTGACAGATGCAGCTCTTGGTTACCAGTACCTTTAAACTCTTCGTAAATCACTTCGTCCATCTTAGAACCGGTATCGACTAACGCAGTAGCGATAATGGTTAAGCTGCCGCCGTGTTCGATGTTACGTGCTGCACCGAAGAAGCGTTTTGGACGGTGCAGGGCGTTTGCATCCACACCACCGGTTAACACTTTGCCTGATGAAGGGATAACAGTGTTGTAAGCACGCGCTAAACGGGTGATAGAGTCGAGCAGAATCACCACGTCTTTTTTGTGTTCGACTAAACGCTTAGCCTTTTCAATAACCATTTCAGCCACTTGTACGTGACGGCTTGCTGGTTCGTCGAAGGTAGATGCAATAACTTCACCTTTAACGAGGCGTTGCATCTCGGTTACTTCTTCTGGGCGTTCATCGATCAGCAGAACCATCAATACTACTTCAGGGTTGTTGTAGGTAATGGATTGCGCAATGTTTTGCAGTAATAGCGTTTTACCCGCTTTTGGTGGCGCAACGATCAGACCACGTTGACCTTTACCGATAGGTGAGCATAAATCCAGAATACGGGCAGTGATGTCTTCAGTTGAGCCATTACCACGCTCCATACGCATACGTTCTTCTGCGTGGAGTGGCGTTAAGTTTTCAAAGAGGATTTTATTGCGAGAGTTTTCAGGTTTATCAAAGTTAACTTCGTTAACTTTTAACAGGGCAAAATAACGTTCACCTTCTTTTGGTGGACGAATCTTACCAAAAATGGTGTCACCCGTTCGCATGTTGAAACGGCGAATTTGGCTTGGTGACACGTAAATATCATCAGGGCCAGCTAAGTAAGATCCATCTGCACTTCGTAAGAAACCGAATCCGTCTTGGAGTATCTCTAATACGCCGCCACCGAAAATGTCTTCGCCACTTTTGGCGTGGGCTTTAAGGATGGAGAAAATAATGTCCTGCTTGCGAGCACGGGCCATATTTTCGAGTTTCATGTTTTCGGCTAGCGAAACTAGGTCGGATATCGGCGTGTCTTTTAATTCAGTTAAGTTCATGTTGGGGATCTTGTGTTACGCGACAAAGCTTACCGCGATCAATCAGTAAAGTTTGTGATTCAGGATAGTGATTGACGAGCGAGAAGTGGTTTAGTTAGAAAGAATCTGGTTATTAAAGTAGCACTAACAAAGCGGGGCGTCCAGAAATTTAGGGGCATTCCGGCACAATTTAATTTCAGCTTGTGCCGGAGGTCACTCATAACGACAACAAATTAGATTTGTGCGTCGATAAACTCTTTTAACTGAGTTTTAGAGAGCGCGCCAACTTTGGTC
Source organism: Shewanella sp. MM_2022_3 (assembly GCF_022557375.1). Classification (NCBI taxonomy): domain Bacteria; kingdom Pseudomonadati; phylum Pseudomonadota; class Gammaproteobacteria; order Alteromonadales; family Shewanellaceae; genus Shewanella; species Shewanella sp. MM_2022_3. The sequence goes on along the minus strand of NZ_JAKZGV010000006.1, from coordinate 79,642 downwards.
GCTGCCAATTCACCGTTTTTGAATAACAGCAATGTTGGAATGCCGCGAACGCCGTATTTCGCTGGCGAAACGTTGTTCTGGTCAACGTTTAATTTAGCGATAGTTACGCGACCGGCATACTCTTCGGCAACGTCGTCAAGGATTGGCGCGATCATTTTACATGGACCACACCATTCAGCCCAAAAGTCTACCAATACTGGTAAATCGGCCTTTAATACGTCGTTTTCGAAGCTGTCGTCGCTCAGGTATATAATTTTATCGCTCATGATGTTCTCCAGTTTGGTTGCCATTGCTGGTTTGTTAATGGCTTACCATGTATATTGGGGTTGAAAAATAGCTTTTCAAGTTACCTTTTACAATGTGGCTATTTCAAACGATCGAGTATCTTATTGCAACCCCAAATGGTATGCTTGCGCTATGAGCCAAACACATTTATCAAATCAAAAATTTGCCGACTTACCTCTGCATCCTGAGGTTAAACAGGCCCTTGCCGAGAACGGCTTTGAATTTTGTACGCCGATTCAGGCGTTATCATTACCCGTATTACTTCAATCAAAAGATATCGCTGGCCAAGCTCAGACGGGCACTGGCAAGACAATGGCGTTTTTGGTTGCCACATTTAACCATTTATTGTCGACCCCTGTTCCTGAAGGGCGTCAATTAAATCAACCGCGTGCCATTATCATGGCGCCCACCCGTGAATTAGCCATTCAAATTGCTAAGGACGCGATTTTACTCGCGAAACATACTCGCTTAAAGGTGGGGATTGTTTACGGTGGTGAGAGTTATGACGTCCAACGTAAAGTGCTTGACCAAGGTGTTGACATCTTAATCGGTACAACCGGACGGATTATCGATTATGTGCGTCAGGGCATTATTAGCTTAAATGCGATTCAAGCCGTGGTGTTAGATGAAGCCGATCGTATGTTCGACCTCGGTTTTATCAAGGATATTCGTTTCTTATTCCGACGCATGCCTAATGCCGATCAGCGCCTGAACATGTTGTTTTCAGCGACGCTTTCAATGAAGGTGCAAGAGTTGGCTTATGATCATATGAATGATCCGGTGAAAGTCGAAATTGCCCCCGAAGAAAAAACCTCAAAGAATATCAAAGAAGAAATTTTCTATCCTTCCCAAGAAGATAAGATGCGTTTATTGCTAACGCTGATTGAAGAAGATTGGCCTGAGAAAGCCATTGTTTTTTCAAACACTAAGCATAGCTGTGAGAACTTATGGGCTTGGCTTGAGGGTGATGGTCACCGTGTGGGTTTGCTCACTGGGGATGTGCCACAGAAGAAACGTATTCGAATCCTAGAGCAATTTACGCAAGGTCAATTAGATATCTTGGTTGCGACTGACGTGGCTGCACGCGGCCTGCATATCTCCGATGTTTCCCATGTTTACAATTATGATTTACCTGATGATTGTGAAGATTACGTCCACCGTATTGGTCGTACTGGGCGAGCGGGTAACAAAGGGGTATCAGTTAGTTTTGCCTGTGAAGAATACGCACTAAACTTGCCAGCGATTGAGACTTATATTAATCACTCAATCCCAGTGAGTAATTATGACCGCGATGCCTTACTGGATGATATTCCACAGCCAGCTAAGATTCATCGTAAACATCCAGCGGGAGCTCGTAATTTACGTGAGCGCTCTGGGGTGAGTCGTACTCAAGGTGCACATCGTAGTGGTGGTCGTCCACCTCGCCATGACAGGACGCGTAGACAGCCGTAAATGCCAACACCCGCTTATGCTGCCATTACTTTAGGCTCTAACAGTTTTAATATGCTGATCGCTAAAACAAAAGGTGGTCAGCCACATATTATTGCTAAGTACAAACGTAAAGTAAGGTTAGCCGAAGGGATTGGCGAAGACGGCTATTTATCACAGGAAGTGATGCAACGAGGTTTAGATTGCCTCGCCATGTTTGCCCAAATGTTAGCACTGCATAAAGTCCATCCTAATCATGTTGCTGTGATTGCCACAGCAACACTGCGTACTATCAATAACGCCGACGAGTTTAACCAGAGGGCAATTCCACTTCTCGGTCACCCGATTGAGATTATTTCGGGCATGCGTGAAGCTGAGCTGATTTATCAAGGTATGGTGGCAACAACCTGTGGCCAAGGTCGACGCTTAGTGATTGATATTGGTGGAGCAAGTACCGAATTTATTATCGGGGATGGTCATCAGGTTCAGTTTAAGACTAGCTTGCCTATGGGCAGCGTGACCTTTAACCGCCGTTTCTTCAACAACGCTCCGTTGCAAGAGCTCGATTTTGACGATGCTAAACAGGAAGTGCTAGCAGTCTTAGGTGAACATAGGCAAAGGCTAAAAGACTTAGGATGGCACTGTGTGGTGGGGGCTTCTGGCGCAGTGCAATCTGTGGTCGAAGTGCTAATGCACCGTAAGCAGTCTGAAATAATCACTTTGGCTGTGCTGACACAGCTGAAAGCGGAAATCCTCGCCGAGGAAGATGTGAGTCTTGAGGGGATTATCGGCTTAAGCGCCGAACGTGCGCCGACATTTGCCGCAGGGGTGGCGATTTTACTTGCGCTCTTTGAACTCTTAGGAATTGAGCAGTTGGCGCTATCAGGTGGAGCATTGCGTGAGGGTGTGTTAGTGATGCTGGCGCAGCGGATTTTAGAAGAAACGATTTAATACGATTGGTATAACCTCACATCTATTATTAAAAGACAAAGGCCGCCAAGTTTACTCTTGGCGGCCTTTGTTATTATTCGGGTACAGATTACTTTAAGATCTCGGCTAAATCTTTTTCGAGCGAAACGGTTGGGCGTTCAACAATGCGGCCAATTTCTTTACCTTGTTGTTGCACGATAAAGGTAGGAATACGTTTGAATTCGTATTTTGCCGCCAGTCCTTCAGGGTCTTGCTTGCTGCGATCGACACCAATATAAGTCACTTTAATATTGGGGTTCGCCACTTCTTCGATAATGCGGATAAAACGTGGCGTTTCGCGATGACAGTCTGGGCACCAAGTACCAATAATCACGACGATTTCTGTTGGTTCTGTGACTTTTTTGAGTGGTGCTAAGGCGTCGGTATCGACTTGGTAGCTTTTGTAGCCCTCAGCAAACTCATTGAGATCTTTTACTAAATGTTGCGCTTCAACTACACCGGTTAAAATCACTTCTTGTTTCTCCTCGCTGCAGGTGGCAATCAAGCCCTGTTTTTGCTCTTCAAAGCCACAGCCGCCATTTGCTAGTACTTGGCAACTAAAAAATAACGCGGTCGTGGCGAGTAATGCTTTAACGTTATTGTGCATGATATGCCCTCAAAATCGAAGAAGAATAATGAATTTGCATTCAAGCACTAATTTACGTTTTGTAAAAGTTGTGAATGAATTAGCTGCAAGCCAGATCACGTATCGCTAATGTAAATCTGGCTGTTACCCATAAAAAGATGTGATTAGTTTTGTGCTAATAGCTTGGCGAGGATAAGTTTATTAGCATCAGGGAAGTCGTAATGGGTGAGCTCGTGCTTATCGACCCAGACGATTTGTTGTCCTTCAAGACCTTGCGCCTCGCCCGTAAAGTCACTCACAGTGTGAATATCGAGTAGTACCTGTTTATCTGGGTAGTCGTAGCTTAACGCCATAAAAGGTTCGCTCGAATGGACGTTAAGCGCCACTTCTTCTTTTAACTCACGAATTAAGGCTTGGGTAACGGTTTCGTTTTGCTCCACTTTTCCACCGGGAAATTCCCATTTGCCGCCTTGATGTAAATGCTCTGGGCGCTTGGCGAGTAGGATTTGTCCGTCAGTATTAAGAATAATGCCCACGGCAACATGAATACGTTTTGTCATAAATTTCTACTTATCACTGTATGAACAACAATCCGAGACTCGTCGGTTCTGGTCGTTGGTAAATACACGGAGTTGTTGTATGAGGCTTATTCTTTAAAGAAGCTTTCTTCGTCGTAACCAAGTTCGTCTAAAGCGTCGACATCAAACTCAGATTTGACTGGAATGGCGTGTTTCTCCGATGCCCAATCACCGAGATCGATCATCTTACAGCGCTCACTGCAAAAAGGTTTGAACTCTGACTGAGGGCTCCATTGTACTGGGGTTTTACAAATTGGGCAGTTGACGGTTAACGGCATAATGGGGATCTCTTGATTTACTGCTGAATAACGAATAACGAATAACGAATAACGAATAACGGTTATCAATGGCGTTAGTGTAAAGGCTTCACGCGCAGGTCGCTAGTAAGAATTCGATGCTACGGTCTGAGTGGCGTTGTTGATCGAATTGTACAAAATGAATGGCGTAACGATTTTTATGGCCACTGATCGTGGGATAACAACCGTGGGAAGCATCGACTTTGACTCGAACTAATGACAGGGCTTGAGTGCTATCCCCTTGATAAAAACCGGCATGAGCGGTGGCATTATCGAAATCAGCGGTACTGCGGGTCAGTTGAAGCAAAAGCGTGATGGGTGTGAGTAGGGGATCGAAATGACTTATCCAAGCTTGATAATCCTGGCGTCTTTCTTCCCAGGGTTTGGCGAGCCAAAAATGCAGTTGGGGAAGGTCGAAGTTACAGCAGGCACCTGGCATACCAAAGCGTTGTCTGAGTGCAGATAAGAATCTGTCTTGCTTTAGCTGGCTCCCACAGCGTTCGGGGCGTTGTAATGGTTCTCTGGCTTGGGTTAAGGCTTGAATATAAAAGCGGATTTGTTCGCTATCGACATGCTCGAGTTCTTGCCATTTGCTCAGTTGCAGTAGATTTCGCTCGATATCTTTGAGGACTTCATTGCGGTAATCGCAGCGCTCCGAGAGCTCGCACAGGGAAAATAGAGGGTAGAAACATCTATGCTGGTGGTCGTGATTTAGGTTATTACAGAGCTGCTTGTTGAGGTATTCGAGCCGCAAGTAGCTGCGGATCTTCTCATTTAAAGGCTGTTCATAAACTAAGTCAGTCATGGGCGTTGTGATTACCAGATAATTGTAAATAGCGCTGATGCAATGCTTGCACCTCTTGTTTTAGCGTTGATATCTCTCCCTGATTATCAATAATGTCATCGGCTCTAGCGAGTTTTTCACTGCGGCTACACTGGCTCTCAATGATGTTATTTACTTGAGTTGCATCGACATTGTCCCGCTTTACGGTACGGCTTATTTGTAATTCTGGCGAAATATCCACCACTAAAGTCCGATTGACTAACCTATCTAACCCGTTCTCAAATAGCAAGGGTACAACCATAATTACATAGTCTGAGGTGGCATTTTTGACTTGCAAAAGCATTTCTTGGCGGATCATAGGGTGCAGCAGTTGATTTAACCACTGACGCGCTTGTTCATCGCTAAACACTCGCTGCCTAAGTTTTGCGCGGTCAAGCTCACCCGAGGCCGTTAAGATTTCTGTCCCAAAATGGTCAATAATGGCGTTTAATCCGTAGGTGCCTGGTGCGACGACTTCTCGGGCAACGACATCGGCATCGACTAGGCAAACACCTTCTGCCGCAAACAGATTCGCCACGGTCGTTTTACCACTGCCAATCCCGCCCGTTAAACCAACAACAAATTTGGACATAAAACTCTCTTAAAAGCGATGAAGGACGTGCTTATAGGACCTAGGACCTAGAACGGACTGGACTTCGTCCTGCTAGGGCGTCGCTGCGCTCCTTCTAGAACCTAAAGCCTAGAACCTATAAGGCCGAAGCCAGTTCTATAACGTACTTAAATACCAATCCACTATAGGTTGACCCCATATTAGGGCGATCCAACCTGCGGCGGCAATGTAAGGACCAAAGGGAATCGGATTTGCCAGTTGATTACGTTTGGTCACGATCAGCGTGATGCCTACGAGGGCACCCACTAAGGATGAAAGTAAAATCACCAGTGGCAACATTTGCCAACCAAGCCAAGCACCAAATACGGCAAGCAGTTTAAAGTCACCATAGCCCATGCCTTCTTTACCGGTTAACAGCTTAAATAGCCAAAAAATCGACCATAAACTTAAATAGCCTACTGCGGCACCAATAATCGCATCGGTTGGGTTGGTAAAGGTATGGTTGAGGTTTATTAGTAGTCCTAACCATAGCAGGGGAAGGGTCATCTGGTCGGGAAGCAGCATTTCATCCAGATCGATTCCGGTGAGCGCAATCAACACAAAAGTGAGTATTGCAGCAAATATAAATTGCCCGCTGGGGCCAAAATGCCAGGCGAGTGTTGCAACGAGTAACCCTGTTATTAGCTCAATAATCGGATAGCGTGAGGAAATGGGGGCATGACAGGCAGCGCATTTTCCCCTCAACATTAACCAACCTAAAACGGGTAAATTATGCCAAGGCTGGATGGCGGTTTTGCATTTAGGGCAGGCAGAACCTGGTACCACTAGATTGTATTTTTCAGGATAGTTATCTATAGGCTTGTTAAGCTTTTCTAAACCGACTTGTTTGACTACATCTGCATGATATTCCTGCAGATACTGATTACATTCCTGTTGCCATTCGCGCTTCATCATCACCGGAAAACGATGGATAACCACATTTAAAAAACTGCCAATAGTTGCGGCAAACACAAAACTTAAGCAGATAAAAAGCCATGGTGCTTGGTCAAAAGTGTGACCCAATAAAGTGAAAAATTCAGTCATTATTCTTACTTAATTATATTGTTCAATGTAAAACGGATTTTAGGCCTCTAGGACGCTTCGCTGCTCTAGAACCTAGAATTTATAAGGGGGCAGCCCGCTTTTTCTAGCTGCTGCGGTTTTTGCAGCGTTTTAACCGCCAACCACTTTACCCATTTGGAAGATGGGTAAATACATAGCGACAATAAGACCACCAACAACAGTGCCAATGACCACCATCATGATAGGTTCAATTAGGCTGGATAAACCATCAACAGCATCATCGACTTGCATCTCATAGATAGTTGAAACTTTATTAAGCATATTATCAAGTGAGCCTGATTCTTCGCCAATCATCACCATTTGGATCAGCATATCGGGGAACAGCCCTGTGGTTCGCATTGCCACGTTCATTTGCATTCCGGCCATCACTTCCTGGCGGATTTTTAAGATGGCTTTACGGTATACCGCATTGCCCGATGCTCCGGCCGCGGATTCTAAGCCGTCGATTAAGGGGACACCAGCGGCAAAGGTGGTGGCTAAGGTACGGGCAAAACGCGCCATAGCGCCTTTGTGTAGAATGGGACCAATAGCTGGAATTTTTAAGATGACTTCGTCCACTCTATCCCTCACTATTTGCGAGTTTCGGTGGGCGCGGACAAATAAAAATACGCCAGCCACTATGGCGCCCAAAAAGATATACCAAGAGGATTGTAAGCCCCGGGAGATTTGCAGCACTAATTGGGTAAAAGCAGGCAACTCGGCCCCAAAGCCCTTAAAAATATCTTCAAATTGTGGCACCACAAACAGTAATAATAGTGCTGTTACTAAAATAGCGACTATTACTACTGCTGCCGGATAAAACATGGCTTTTTTAATCTTAGATTTTAATGCTTCAGATTTTTCACGGTAGGTCGCAATACGATCAAACACTACATCGAGTGAGCCTGAATGTTCACCCGCCGCCACTAAATCGACATAAAGATCATCAAAATAACGTCGGTGGGGACGCAAAGCATCAGATAACGGAATACCCGATTGGATCTCCGATAGAATTGTCGCTAACAGCTCACGCATTTTCGCTTTTTCATGGCCGCGACCCAGTAATTCAATGGTAGTCACTAATGGCACCCCTGCGGCAAGCATGGTGGCAATTTGCCGAGTCACCATAGCAATATCCATAGGGGTAATTTTGGCATCGCCTAATTTAAATAAGGCGGCCGATTGTTTGCGAACGGTTTTAGGATTTACCCCTTGAGATTTTAACTTGCTACGAACCTCAGCAGCTGAGGCCCCCCTCAGTTCGCCACTGGTTTTTTGGCCGTCGCGGTTAACACCTTTCCATTCAAAGGTATAAATTTTAGGTTGGCTTTTTTGCTCAATCTTTTTTGGGCGAGGCTTTTTTACTGTGGTTGCCGTAGCCATAAATTATCCCTGTTGGTTGTAAAGCTAAGAAGGACGTTGCTGACAACTGTTAGAACGCTCGCATGCTCGCTCTAGCATCTAGAGCCTAGCTTCTAAAAGGGCGCAGTCCGTCCCGCTATTAAAAACTGGTTACCCGATTCACTTCGGCAATACTGGTGACACCTTGGATCACTTTTAGTAGCCCTGATTGACGCAGATCGCGCATCCCTTGTGCTTTAGCTTGGCCTGCAATTTGTAATGAATTACCCCCTTCCATAATAGTACGGGCAATTTCATCTGACATCTTCATCACTTCGTAAATGCCGACCCGTCCTTTATAGCCACCAGAACAATGCTCACAACCCACGGGTTTATAGGTGGTAAACCCTTGGGCGATTTGTGCATCACTAAAGCCTAAACGTTGTAGCTCATGTTCAGGTATTTGTTCGGGTTGTTTGCATTCAGGGCAAAGCCGTCGTGCAAGTCGTTGAGCAATAATTAAATTAACTGAGCTGGCAATATTATAGCCGGGTACGCCCATATTAATTAAACGGGTGAGTGTTTCTGCCGCCGAGTTGGTATGCAGTGTTGATAATACTAAATGGCCAGTTTGTGCCGCTTTAATGGCAATTTCGGCGGTTTCAAGGTCACGGATTTCGCCGACCATCACCACATCGGGGTCTTGGCGCAAAAAGGAGCGTAGTGCCGAGGCGAAGGTTAAACCCGCTTTTAAATTAATATGAACTTGGTTTACACCCTCAAGGTTAATTTCCACCGGATCTTCGGCAGTGGAGATATTACGCTCGGCGGTATTGAGGATATTTAAGCCGGTGTAGAGCGAAACGGTTTTACCCGAACCCGTTGGGCCTGTCACCAAGATCATGCCCTGGGGTTTGGCTAGCATCTCAAGGTAGAGCTTTTCTTGATCGGGTTCGTAACCGAGTTTTTCGATGCCGAGCTGTGCGGATGAGGAATCCAATATCCGCATTACAATCTTCTCGCCCCACAGGGTCGGCAGGGTACTTACCCGAAAGTCGATGGACTTAGTGCGGGATAGCTTCATTTTAATCCGGCCATCTTGGGGGACGCGGCGCTCGGCAATATCTAGTTTTGACATTACCTTTAAGCGCGCTGAGAGTCGTCCGGCTAGGCTGATTGGCGGCTCGGAGACTTCATGCAAAATACCATCGATACGAAAACGGATACGATAGCGTTTTTCATAGGGCTCAAAATGTAAGTCTGAAGCGCCCTTACGAATAGCATCGGTTAATATCTTATTGATATAAATGACGATAGGGGCATCATCACTGGATTCACCAGCATTGTCTTCATTGCGTTTATCGGTATCGGTAACTTCAATACCAGCAAGTGCTGCTTCATCCATGCCGCTTAAATCAAGGCCAGTAATATCTTCTTCGAGTACCTTTTCAAGGGCCTTAGCGAGCTTATCTTCTTCCACCAAAATCGCTTCGGCATGTAGGCCAGCACTAAATTGGAATTCCTCAAGGGCGGCAATATTTGTGGGGTCGGAAGTGGCGATATAGAGGCGATTGCCGCGCTTAAATAGCGGTAAGCAGCGGTGTTTTTCAATCAGTTTTTTATTTAGAAACTCTTCAGGGATGGCGCTAACATCAAATTCGGCTAAATCCAACAGCGGAGTGCCATATTCCTCATAGCAAAGCTCGGCAATACTGCGAGCAGACACGAGCTTAGTTTGCACTAAGGTAGTGACTAAGGTTTGTTTGTTTTGGCGGGATTTGGTGATGGCACTCGCCATCTGCTCTTCATTAAGCAGACCTTTACGGATGAAAAGGGTGGATAAACCTAAATGAAGACCTGAAGTTGGCATTTATTATTCAATTTGTTGTAAATAGCCTCGTAAAGACTACGCATATACGAGGCTATTATCAGTGTTACTAACTTTTGCTAGCTTATAGCCCAGCAGATTTTTTACAGAGAGCTAAATCGGCGTCGGTTCCAGTACCGACTTTATCCATTACAAAGGTAACAGAGCCAGTGTCAGTGAATGTTGCTGTAAGATTACATTTTGCTTCAGTCCAAACTAAAGTAACACCTTTGTCCTGCGTCACGTCACCGATATCGGTAAATTTAGGATTAGCATTTACTTCATCTTTAATTGTTGCACATCCAACACCAGTTTGAATACAGGTTGGGATTTTTTGTGCAAATGTAGAAACGCCTTTCATTGCACCGCTACCTTGAGCCGAAGTTACATAGTCTTTATAAGCTGGTAATGCTACTGCAGCCAAAATACCGATAATGGCTACTACAATCATTAATTCGATCAAGGTAAAACCCTGAGCTTGCTTGTTCATCTTGATACCTTTCATTTTTTGCTCCAAATATAATGCAAATTGTTGTTTATCGATTGTGTTCGTTTCGGCTGCTTATCTTGATTGCTTGCAATGAATTGCTGGTTTTTTGGCTAGCGACAATTCACTTTGAGCTAATTTTGATAAGGAAGGCCGAAACGGCCATCTCGCCTAGGTAAAAGTTAGTACAAAGTTAAGTAAAATGAAACAACTTTTACGCATAAAGTATTAATTAAATGATTATTTTGTCTAAAAACTTGACGCTAAAACGTATTGCGTTCTAACAAACGTTTGACAATGTTAGTTAAGTTGACGCATTTAAAACAACGTCAAAACATCGGCGCGCACTATACCTGTGTTTTGTTAGGTTATTTAGTGGGTTTATGCTGTAAAGGTTGGGAAGCTCGAATCTAGGACGTTGCTGCGCAACTGCTAGGACGCTGGCAAGCTCGTTCTAGAATCTAGAGCTGAAATGCATAAAGCTGGATCCCCGCGTCGATAACTGCTCCTGCGTTATTCTACCTCCTGCATCCATGCAGTCGTTCGCGAGGATGACGGCTTATGGGCTGCTACTAGAACCTAGTACCTAGAATCTATAAGGGCGCAGCCCGCTCTACTTTTCTAGCCTTTCAGTCGCATTGATAGGTCTAAGGCGCGGACATGCTTGGTGAGGGCGCCAACAGAAATATAATCCACCCCCGTTTTGGCAAATTCCGCTAAGGTGTCTAAGGTCACATTGCCCGATACCTCAAGTTTTGCACCTTTGCCTTTAGCTTGGCTTTTTGCATTCAGTTCAACCGCTTCGACCATCATAGTGATATCGAAGTTATCTAACATAATAATATCTGCGCCAGAATCCAGTGCTAATGCCAGTTCGGCTAAGGACTCGACTTCGACCTCAACAGGTTTATTGGGGTGTAAACTGCGCGCTGCATCTACGGCTTGGCGAATACCACCACAGGCCATAATGTGGTTTTCTTTAATTAAGAAGGCATCAAATAGACCGATTCGATGGTTTTTACCGCCGCCACAGGTCACAGCATATTTTTGGGCGGTGCGCAGTCCTGGAATAGTTTTACGGGTATCGAGCAGTTGTGTGTGAGTGCCAGCAAGTTTGTCTACATAGTGTTTGGTGAGGGTGGCGACACCGGATAAAGTTTGGATAAAGTTCATCGCGGTGCGTTCGCCCGTCAATAAGGCGCGAGCGGGGCCGGATAATTCACACAAGACTTGATTGGGTAACACAAGATCGCCATCATCGACATGCCAATGCAGCGCGACTTCGCCACCTAATTGATTAAAGACTTGTTCTGCCCAGGCTTTGCCACAAAAAACTCCTTCTTCGCGGGTGATTAAGGTCGCTTCGGCATATTTATCTGCCGGAATAAGTTCGGCAGTAATGTCACCGTAGGCAATGGTTTTGGTATGCTCGTTGATTTCAGTGCCGCCAAGATCTTCATTGAGCGCGGTTTTTACGGCATGTCGAATATCGTTCTCTAGCATGATTGGGTCCTTGCTTTATACATCGGGCGAGTGGGCATGGGTTAACATGGGTCAATCGTCTGCCTGCTTGCATTTGGGCTTAAGATTATCATGGCTGCGCCGCTAGGTGCTAGAGCGTCGCTTTGCTCCTTCTAGAATCTAGAATCTAAAATCTAGCGCCTAGAAGGGTGAAGCCCGCTCTGCTTTCCTAGCAGTCGCGTAGCGACGTTCCGTTTTTAAGGAGTAAACATGAGTTTTGAGTTTGGTTGGTATCGCGCGGCGCGGCGCTGTGAATCGCCACATTTTAATCAACGCCCCTTTAGGGAGATTAGTCTGTTGGTGATCCACAATATCAGCCTGCCCGCTGGATGTTTTGGCTTACCTTACATCGATCAATTATTTCAAGGCTGTTTAGATACCAGTGCCGATGAAACTTTCGCCGATTTAGCGGGGCTTAAGGTATCAGCGCATTTTTTAATTCGCCGCGATGGTGAATGTGTGCAGTATGTGAGTTGTGAAGATAGAGCTTGGCACGCTGGCGTGTCCCGTTATGGTGAAAGGGAAAATTGTAATGATTTTTCCATTGGCATTGAGCTCGAAGGGACGGATACTAAGCCCTATACTGCCGCACAATATCAACAACTTGTTGAATTGACTCAAGCCTTGTTTGCACAATACCCTAGCTTGAGTGTCGAGCGGATTGTTGGGCATTGTGATATTGCGCCAATGCGTAAAACTGACCCTGGCCCAAGCTTTGACTGGGAAAGGTATTTAACGGCGCTGCGTTGAAGGCAAAGAAGGATGCTGCTTCTAGAATCTAGGACGCTTCGCTGCTAGGACGCAGCAAAAAGCACTGTTCTAGGACGCCACTTCGTGGATCTAGAACCTAGATGGGCGAAGCCCGCTCTGCTTTTTCTAGTCCGTCCTGCTTTTTTACAAGGAGTACTATCGATGGCATTATTTTCATTACTGGTCGCCATTCTTGTGGAGCGACTAAAGTTTCTTCCCGCCTCTTGGCAGTGTGATCGTGTATTGCAATCTTACCAATCCAGCTTTTTTGGCGATAAAGCGTCGCTTAATAACACTAATATGTTGTTGGCTTTGATATTGCCCGCGGGTGTGGTTTATCTGTTGGGTTGGATTGCGTCGGGTATGTTTTGGGGAGTATTAAGTCTCGCGCTATGGGTGCTGGTGGCGATTATTTGTTTTAATCATCAAAAACAGCGCGATACCTTTAAAAAATATATGCAGGCGGCGTGTCGCTCCGATGTGCAGGCCTGTTATCACTATGCCGCTGAATTAGATTGCAGTGAGTGTTTGGAGGCGGTTTCGGAAAAAGATTTAGGTGCCAAGGTCGGGCAAAGCGTTGCTTGGATTAACTATCGTTACTACGGTGCAGTGGCATTATGCCTTATTTTTCTTGGACCTGCGGGGGCTGTGTTATATTGCACTGCGCGATTTTATGCGGAGGAAAATATACGTAAGTCACTTAATTTACCGCTGATTGAAGATATTATGTTTGCGTTTGATTGGCTCCCAAGCCGAGTGTTTTCCTTTGGCTATGCGCTCAGTGGTCAGTTTAGTGAAGGGCTCGCGGCGTGGCGCAATAATGCGTTAAATATCAATGCCAGTGCTAGGCAAGTGGTCACTGAAACTGCACTCGCTGCCCAGCCTTTGCCCGAGGTGTCTAGCGCGCCTGTTTGTGTGCAGTCGACCTTAGCATTGTTAGTATTAAGCAAACGCAACTTTACGCTGATGGTTGCTGTGTTATCACTGCTGACTATTTTTGGGTTGGTGAGTTAATAAGAAGGATGCAGCGCGGCTTCTAGAATCTAGGACGCTTCGCTGCTTGGACGCAGCAAAAAGCGCTGCTCTAGGACGCCACTTCGTGGCTCTAGAATCTAGCACCTAGAACCTAGAACCTAAAATCTAGAATCTATAAGGGCGCAGCCCGTTTTGCTTTTTCTAGCAGCTGCGCTTTTTGCAGCGCTCCAGAACCTAGCCGCTAGCACTTGTTCTTGCTGTGGTTTAATGGTCTGACCCCATGATGAGTTTTTTAGGCTATGCTCTCTCATCGTGAGCGGTTTTGAGTGAGATCACCTTTTAAGGTTGATTTTCAATCTGGACATCAAAAGTGTGATTTGATAAAGTGCGCTCACTCATAAAAATTGGTAAGACCAATTTACAACGGAGCTGAGCGCCAAATGGCCTATAGTAAAATTAATCAGCCAAAAATTTCTGATGTGATCATGGCGCAACTCGAGCAAATGATCCTCGAAGGCAGTTTACAGCCGGGTCAGAAATTGCCACCGGAGCGTGAACTGGCCATCCAGTTCGAAGTATCTCGTCCCTCATTGCGTGAAGCGATTCAAAAACTTGAGGCGAAAGGGCTATTAATGCGCCGTCAAGGCGGCGGTACTTATGTCAAAGAGCAACTCTGGCAGAGTCTTGCCGATCCTATCGTTGAATTAATGACAGCCGATCCAGAAAGCCAATACGACTTGCTGGAGTTTCGTCATGCGACCGAAGGCATGATGGCCTATTTTGCCGCATTGCGTGGCACAGACGCTGATATGCAGAATATCAAGCGGATGATCCTTGAGGTGGAAGCCGCCACCAATATCGAACAACAAGCTGCTGCTATTGTGCGCTTCTATCGCGCTGTTGCCGAAGCGTCACACAATGTGGCTATGTTGCATCTCGTACTCAGTTTAACCCCTGTGCTGCATAAGAATGTGGCGCAAAACCTGGAGCTTTTAAGCCGCCGCGAAGAAGCTTCCACTATGGCTAACGATCACAGACGTGCTCTGCTCGCTGCAATCGTTCGTCGTGATCCTGAAGCCGCTAGAGAAGCCTCGAATGAACATTTAAGTTACATCGAAGAGGTGATGTTATCTGTGCGGGAAGAAGATAGCCGGTTGCAGCGAAGTTTGCGCCGTTTAAAGAGTGGCGCTTAAGTTCCCGACTTTAGCACTCGCTAAAGCGGAATATGCCGCAAACACCATTCATTATCATGTATATAGAGAAGGACAGTGTCATGTCTGAAGATATGCTACAAGACTTAGATCCGTTAGAGACTCAGGAATGGGTTGATGCCCTGCAAGCTGTATTAGAACAGGAAGGCCCTGAACGCGCCCATTTCTTATTAGAGAAACTGATCGATAAAGCCCGTCGCAATGGCACACACTTGCCTTACACGGCGACCACAGCCTATTTGAACACCATTCCAGCGGGTCAAGAGCCGCACATGCCAGGCAACCAAGAGATGGAACGTCGCATTCGCGCCATCATCCGTTGGAACGCCTTAGCTATGGTGCTACGCGGTTCTAAGAAAGATTTAGAGTTAGGCGGCCATATTTCGAGTTTCGCGTCGAGCGCAACCATTTATGACGTGTGCTTCAACCACTTCTTCCGTGCGCCAAACGAGAAAGACGGCGGCGACTTAGTGTATTTCCAAGGTCATATCGCTCCAGGTATCTATGCGCGTTCATTCTTGGAAGGTCGTTTAACGGAAGATCAACTGGCTAACTTCCGTCAAGAAGTGGATGGCAAAGGTTTATCTTCTTATCCGCACCCTAAGTTGATGCCTGACTACTGGCAATTCCCAACGGTTTCTATGGGTTTAGGCCCAATCCAAGCGATTTACCAAGCGCGCTTCTTAAAATATCTGACTGACCGTGGTCTGAAAGATTGTTCTGAGCAAACCGTTTACTGCTTCTTAGGTGACGGTGAGTGTGACGAGCCAGAAGCCTTAGGTGCGATTGGTTTAGCTGCCCGTGAAGAATTAGATAACTTAGTCTTTATCATCAACTGTAACCTGCAACGTCTGGACGGCCCAGTACGCGGTAACGGTAAGATCATCCAAGAACTGGAAGGTGAATTCCGCGGCGCTGGCTGGGAAGTCGTGAAAGTGATTTGGGGTCGTTACTGGGATCCATTATTGGCCCGTGATACCAGCGGTAAGTTATTGCAGTTAATGGAAGAAACCGTTGACGGTGAATACCAAAACTGTAAAGCCAAAGGTGGCGCTTATACTCGCGAACACTTCTTCGGCAAATACCCAGAAACCGCCGAAATGGTGGCGAACATGTCAGATGATGACATTTGGCGCTTAAACCGTGGTGGTCATGACCCTGTTAAAGTGTACGCGGCATTAGACCATGCGCGTAAGACTAAAGGTCGCCCAACGGTGATCCTGGCGAAAACCGTTAAAGGTTACGGCCTAGGTGATGCGGGTGAAGGTAAGAACATCGCCCACAACGTGAAGAAAATGGGTATCGAGTCTATCCGTTACTTCCGCGATCGTTTCAATATCCCGATTCCTGACGATCAATTAGAAGATCTGCCGTTCTACCACCCAGGTCCAGATTCGGAAGAAGTGAAGTACATGATGAGCCGTCGTGCCGCGCTGCATGGTAGCGTGCCACAACGTCGTGAGAAGTTCAGCGAAGAGCTGGAAGTGCCATCACTGAAGATTTTCGATTCTATCTTAGCAGGCTCAAATGGCCGTGAAATTTCATCGACCATGGCGTTTGTTCGCGTACTGACTGCGCTGTTAAAAGACAAGAAAATTGGCAAAAACATCGTGCCAATTATTCCTGACGAAGCGCGTACTTTCGGTATGGAAGGTCTGTTCCGCCAAGTGGGTATTTATGCGCACGAAGGCCAAAAATACGTACCGCAAGACTCTGACCAAGTGGCTTACTATCGTGAAGATAAAACGGGTCAAGTGCTGCAGGAAGGTATTAACGAACTGGGTGCAATGTCATCTTGGGTTGCTGCTGCGACCAGCTACTCAGTCAACGATACACCGATGATCCCATTCTACATCTACTACTCAATGTTCGGTTTCCAACGTATTGGCGACATGGCATGGGCTGCGGGTGATATGCGTGCACGTGGCTTCTTAGTCGGTGGTACTTCAGGCCGTACAACACTGAACGGTGAAGGTTTACAGCATCAGGACGGTCACAGTCACGTACTGGCTAACACTATTCCTAACTGTATTACCTACGATCCAACTTACGGTTATGAAATTGCCGTTATCGTTCAAGATGGTATTCGTCGTATGTACGGCGAAAAACAAGAAGATATCTTCTACTACCTGACCACAATGAACGAAAACTACATCCAGCCTGAAATGCCAGAAGGTGCCGAGGAAGGTATCGTTAAAGGTATCTACAAGCTGGAAACGGTGAGTGGTTCTGGTAAAGGCAAAGTGCAGTTACTGAGCTGTGGCACCATTCTTGAGCAAACCCGTAAAGCGGCGCAGGCGCTGGCGAAAGACTTTGGTATCACTGCCGACGTATTTAGCGTGACCAGCTTCAACGAACTGACTCGCGATGGTCAAGCGGCAGAACGTTGGAACATGCTGCACCCAACGCAAACGCCAAAACAAGCGTATATCAGCCAAGTGATCTCCAGTGATGCGCCTGCAATCGCAGCGACTGACTACATGAAGATCTACGGCGAGCAGTTACGTGCATTTATGCCAACCGATTACAAAGTGTTAGGTACTGACGGTTTCGGTCGTTCAGACAGCCGTGACAACCTGCGTCACCACTTCGAAGTGGACGCTAAGTTCATCGTTATCGCGGCACTGAAGTCACTGGTTGATCGTAAAGAACTGCCTGTTGATGTGTTAGCGAATGCCATCAAGGAATACGGCATCGACGCTGACAAGATCAATCCACAGTACGCGTAAGAGGCAATAAAAATGGCTGAATTAAAAGAAGTTTTTGTTCCTGATATCGGCGGCGATGAAGTACAGGTTATCGAAATCTGTGCTTCTGTGGGCGATACCTTAGCAGCGGAAGAGTCGATTCTGACCGTTGAAAGCGACAAGGCGACCATGGACATTCCTGCGCCTTTCGCGGGTGTGTTAGCCGAATTGAAAGTGGCCGTCGGTGACAAAGTCAGCGAAGGTACCTTAATTGCGATGATGCAAGCAGCGGGCGCATCCGCTCAAGCTGCTGCGCCAGTTGCTCAAGCTGCCGCTTCTGCGCCAGCTCCAGCAGCACCTGCTCCAGTACAAGCGGCTCCTGCCCCTGTGGCTGCCGTGCCTGCGACGGGCGCAACCCAAGTGGTTGAAACTAAGGTTGTTGAAATCAGTGTGCCTGATATTGGTGGCGACACCGATGTATCGGTTATCGAAGTCTTAGTTGCCGCTGGTGATAAGATTGACGCCGATGCGGGCTTGATTACCTTAGAAACCGACAAAGCGACCATGGACGTACCATCGCCATTCGCGGGTGTGGTAAAAGAAGTGAAAGTGGCTGTGGGTGACAAGGTTTCCCAAGGCTCATTAGTGATCATGCTCGAAGTGGGTGGCGCAGCTCCTGCTGCCGCTGCTCCACAAGCAAGCGCGCCAGCAGCGTCTGCTCCTGAAGCTCAAGCCGCTCCTGCGGTGGCTGTTGCTCCAGTAGCTGCTGCGCCAGTGGTTGCCGTCAAAGAAATCCAAGTGCCTGATATTGGCGATGCCAGCAATGTCGATGTGATCGAAGTGCTAGTGTCTGTGGGTGATATGATCACTGCTGACCAAGGTTTGATCACGTTAGAAACCGATAAAGCGACCATGGAAGTGCCTGCGCCGTTCGCCGGTAAACTGTTGTCGTTAACCGTTAAAGTGGGTGATAAGGTTTCTCAAGGTAGCGTGATTGCGACGATTGAAACTACTTCCGTTGCAACAGTAAGTGCGGGTGCAGCTTCTGCCCCTGTGGCTCAAGCCGCAGCGCCTGCTCCTGTTGCCCAAGAAGCGGCACCAGCCCCTGTTGCTGCCGCTCCTAGCCGTCCACCAGTTCCACATCACCCTAGTGCAGGTGCACCTGTGTCTACTGGTGCGGTTCATGCATCTCCTGCGGTTCGCCGTTTGGCCCGTGAATTTGGTGTGGATCTCACTCAAGTGACGGGTTCTGGCCGTAAAGGTCGCATCATGAAGGAAGACGTTCAGGCGTATGTGAAATACGAACTGTCTCGTCCTAAGGCGACAGCGGCAACTTCCGTTGCAGCGGGTAACGGTGGTGGTCTGCAAGTGATTGCCGCACCGAAAGTGGATTTCAGCAAGTTTGGTGAAGTGGAAGAGATTCCATTAAGCCGTATCCAGAAGATCTCTGGTCCAAACCTGCACCGCAACTGGGTAACTATTCCTCACGTGACTCAGTTCGATGAAGCTGATATCACTGAAATGGAAGAGTTCCGTAAGCAGCAGAACGACGCGGCGGCGAAGAAGAAAGCCGATTATAAGATCACTCCGCTGGTCTTTATGATGAAAGCTGTGGCGAAAACGCTGCAACAGTTCCCAGTGTTCAACTCAAGCTTAAGCAGCGACGGTGAATCACTGATCCAGAAGAAGTACTACCACATCGGTGTGGCGGTTGATACGCCAAACGGTTTGGTTGTGCCAGTTGTGCGTGACGTGGATAAGAAAGGCATTATCGAGTTATCTCGTGAGCTGGCCGATATTTCTATCCGTGCTCGCGATGGTAAGCTCAAATCTGCTGATATGCAGGGTAGCTGCTTCACTATTTCAAGCCTAGGTGGCATTGGTGGTACTGCATTTACCCCAATCGTTAACTACCCAGACGTGGCGATTTTAGGTGTGTCTAAATCTGAAATTAAGCCTAAGTGGAATGGTAAAGAGTTCGAGCCTAAATTGATGTTGCCACTGTCGCTATCCTACGATCACCGCGTGATCGATGGTGCAATGGCTGCACGCTTTAGCGTGACCCTGTCAGGAATTCTGTCCGATATTCGTACTTTGATTCTGTAAACAAATAAGGCTGCTCATCTTGAGTGGCCTTTTGTTTATTGTGATCAGTATCAAACACAGGTTAAAATGCGCCCACCTTACGCGCTGGCGCATTTTCGGTTGGCAGGATTACTCCCCTCCAACGGATTGAATGAGAATTAGAGGAAAACATGAGTAACGAAATCAAAACTCAGGTAGTGGTATTAGGTGCAGGTCCTGCGGGATATTCTGCTGCCTTCCGTGCGGCTGACTTAGGTCTGGAAACCGTTATCGTTGAACGTTTTAGCACTTTAGGTGGCGTGTGTTTGAACGTGGGTTGTATCCCATCTAAAGCCCTGTTACACGTTGCTAAAGTCATCGAAGAAGCCAAAGCCGTTGCTGCACACGGTGTGGTGTTCGGCGAGCCAACCATCGATTTAGACAAGTTACGCAGCTTCAAGCAAAAAGTGATCAGCCAGTTGACTGGTGGCTTAGGCGGCATGTCTAAAATGCGTAAAGTAAACGTTGTTAATGGCTTCGGTAAATTTACAGGCCCTAACAGCTTAGAAGTGACTGCTGAAGACGGCACTGTGACCGTTGTTAAGTTTGACCAAGCGATCATCGCTGCGGGTTCTCGCCCAATCAAACTGCCATTCATTCCCCATGAAGACCCACGTATTTGGGATTCGACCGACGCATTAGAACTGAAAGAAGTTCCTGGCAAACTGCTGGTCATGGGCGGCGGTATCATCGGTTTAGAAATGGGTACGGTTTACTCTTCTCTGGGCAGTGAAATCGACGTGGTTGAAATGTTCGACCAAGTGATCCCTGCGGCTGACAAAGACGTTGTTCGCGTATTCACTAAGCAAATCAAGAAGAAATTCAACCTGATCCTAGAAACTAAAGTCACAGCGGTCGAAGCCCGTGAAGACGGTATCTACGTTTCGATGGAAGGTAAGAGCGCGCCAGCAGAGCCTGTTCGTTACGATGCTGTGTTAGTGGCAATCGGCCGTACGCCAAATGGTAAGCTTATCGACGCTGAAAAAGCGGGCGTTAAGATTGATGAGCGTGGTTTCATCAACGTAGACAAGCAATTACGTACAAACGTACCGCACATCTACGCAATCGGTGACATTGTTGGTCAACCAATGCTGGCTCACAAAGGCGTGCACGAAGGCCACGTAGCGGCCGAAGTGATCGCGGGCATGAAGCACTACTTCGATCCAAAAGTCATCCCATCAATCGCTTACACAGACCCTGAAGTGGCCTGGGTTGGTCTGACTGAGAAAGAAGCGAAAGAGCAAGGTATTGCTTACGAAACAGCGACTTTCCCATGGGCTGCATCTGGCCGTGCAATCGCTTCAGATTGCAGCGAAGGTATGACTAAGCTGATTTTCGATAAAGACACTCACCGCGTAATCGGTGGTGCTATCGTAGGTGTGAACGGTGGCGAACTGTTAGGCGAAATTGGCCTAGCCATCGAAATGGGTTGTGATGCTGAAGATTTAGCATTAACCATTCACGCTCACCCAACGCTGCACGAGTCAGTAGGTCTAGCGGCTGAAATCTACGAAGGTTCTATTACTGACCTGCCAAACCCAAAGGCAAAGAAAAAGTAATTTAACCTTTGTCTCGTCCTGAAATAAGTTGAGACTTATATTCGTAAAAGCGCCTTTAGGGCGCTTTTTTATTGCCTAAGTAAAAATGTAAAGTTAATGTGAATGTGCGGGTGTATTCAGACTGTTGAACTGCTACAGTAAAACTATGGTGTTAAGTAAGTCGTCAAATGAAAAAAATAATAATCCACTTCCTTTTGGCATCAATATTGGTTTTTTGTTCAGGTCTTCATTCGGCTTGGGCGGGTAGTTTTGTACAACGGGTTTTTTCCGACAGGGACGGACTTGAAGCGACCAGTATTCGCGCGCTCACACTCGATGACCATGGTTTTATATGGGCAGCAACCGAGCAAGGTTTATATCGGGTTAGTAATTCTAAAGTGAGGCGAATTGATAAAACGGGTTCTGAGTTACGCCTTGCAGATGAGTTTTTGACAACAGTTGTCAATATCGATCGCGATATGCTGTTAGTCAGTACCAATGCCGCAACCTATCTTTATGACATCGCAAAAAATCAATTTACCCAGATGGGGTCACCTAATTTATTCCCTCATTTCCCTGGTGGAGTGTTAATTTCTGCTGCTCGTAAAAATGCCCAAGAATGGCGCTTGTTGATTGATAACGGCCAGATTTACGACTTATCCCCCTCAACCTTAACCTTAACTTTAGTGAGTCAGTTACCCGTTAATCGCGATCTACCCTGGCGCAAGTTATTGAGCATGCCTGATGGTCAGTTTCTTGTTGCGGGTCAATTTCAATTGTTACTCCTTAACAGTGCCGGGGAAAAAGTTGTTGATTACCAATGGACTGAACCTATGGGCAGTATTCTGGATATGCTTGAGGATTCAAAACAGCGTATTTGGATTGCAACGAGTCGAGGGATTTACCGATTAGAACCAAAAACCTTACAGATTTTCCCTGTTCCTGAATTACCCGATTGGAGCACTGCTATGGCTGAAGGCCATAATGGTGAGATTTGGTTTTCGAGTCGGGCAGGTTTATTAAAGTGGTCTCCAGATACCCATCAGATTGAAAATTATCAACAAGAGCTTAAAACTCAAGCCAATATGGAAACATTAAAGGCGATATTGTTTGATAAATCAGGTTTGATGTGGGTTGGGGGCTCTGGAGATGGTTTAGCCTTACTGGCCTCGCAACCGGATTTCATTCTTGATACTTATACTGGCGAACCGCCACACCAATTATCTGATGCTATGGTGTGGTCAGTGTTTGCGAGTGATGAAGGATTATGGTTTGGAGCGTCAAATGTCAGCTTTGTCGGGCGAAACACTCAAAAAGCAATTACCGTAGATATTGAGGGATTAAAGCCGCACGAGAGTGTTTACGAGATCAGTCGCTTTATTGACCACTATTTATTAGTTTCGACCACGAGTGGTTTGTTTGTCGTGGATAAGTTGACCTTAAAAGGGATCAGTTTTGCCCAGTGGACGCATGGTGGTGAAGCATTTAAAAATAAACTCATCTATGGCACTTATGCCGATCCCAAACTCAAAGGACGGTTTTGGATTGCAACGGGTACGGGGCTGTATTTTTGGGAGCAAGGACTGTTTGAGCCGCAGCCATTTAACTTTGATGGGGCAACTGGGAATTCGCCAGAGCTTAAGCGGCCAACCATTCGTACTTTATATCGAGCCTCTGACGGTAAATTATGGATAGGTGGACGAAAGGTATTTGGTTATATTGACGAGCAAAATCTTTTTCACGATCAAAGACAATTGTTCAGTGGCTTAAACTCTGTGCCCTCAATTAGCCATATTGAAGAAATATCTCCCGGTGTGATGTGGTTTGGCTCCTATGAAAGGGGCTTATTCGAATTAAATCTCCACAGCGGTAAACTGGTTTCGTTAAGTTCACAATGGCAAGTAAATTGTAGTTCAGTATTTTTTATCCAAAAAACAACCAATGCCAATGTCGTTGCCTGTGCTGATTCGCTAATCCGTCAAGATAGAGCTACTGGGCAAATCTCAATGTTTAACCAACTTGATGGCCTAATTTCTAATGAAATGAATGAAGGCGCCTATTTTTATTCTGCCGTTTCAGGTCTGTATATTGGTACTCCTGAAGGGGTGATGAACCTTGATGTGGACAAGATGGTCAACCGTATTGCCGATGATCATGTGATGTTGGAGTCGGTATCGGTTTATTACGACAACAATACCCAAGTCTCGTTGTTACCCAAACCGTTGATGGTGATTAAGCCTGACGCCAATATGGTAAGCCTGCAGATCACTAACCTCGATTACCTTGATGATTCGCCAATACAATTTAAATATCGACTCAGATATCAAGGGGAGGAAGATAACTACGTGCTGCTCCAAGGTGAGTCGCAGGTAAACCTCGCAGGCTTAGCAGCGGGAGAATATCTACTTGAGGTGTTAAGCCAAGTCAATGGAATCTGGTCAGATAAGCCCTTTACTTTTCCCTTCTATGTTGAGCAGCACTGGTGGCTGACTCAAGGGTTTAAAGGTTTATTATTATTAGTGTTTTCGATTATTGCACTGAGTTTAGCTTGGTATCGACAGCGTCAGGTTCGCACCTTTATGGCGATGAATCAAGCGCTAACCGAGAGTGATGATCGTCTCAGGCAATCGTTACGTGGCAGCGACTCTGATCTTTGGGAATGGCACAGGGATAGCCAATGTTTTTATCTCGATAACCGCGGTTATGTCTTGGGAAGTCATGCCAACGAAATTGTACTTACTCTTGAATCACTTCCCGTACATCCTTTGGATCGGGAAAAAGTACTGGTGCAATGGAATAGCATGCTTGCAGGAGAGGTTGATCGGTTTGAAGCCGAATATCGATATCATCGTCGCGATGGTAACTGGGGCTGGTTGAGGGTGCGTGGGCGTCCTGTGGCTCGTAATAAACAAACCCAAGTTATTGAGCGGGTAGCGGGGATTTATAGTGATATAACCTTGCAGCGGCAGCTTGAAGATGAAGTCAGTCTTTTAGCCCAAGCGTTTGAAAATACATCAGAAGGTGTACTTATTTTAGACGTAGATGAAAATATTCGTGTTGCCAATCATGCCGCTCAGCACATTATAGGCTCAGAACAACAGAGCTTAGTCGGCCTATCATTTTCGCAATTTGTGCAAATGAAGGATGGGTTATCTACGGAAGTTGCCCAGTTACTTGGTCAGGATAGCTCATGGACGGGTGAGCGTGAGTTAGTCGGACAAAACGGCCTAGTGTATCCCGTATGGCTTAACGTGTCGGTGATGCAGTCACTGAATGAAAATGCCATTCACTATGTAGTGGTATTTTCAGATATCACTGAGCGGAAACGCACCGAGGCCGACCTTAGACGTCTGGCAAATTACGATGTATTAACAGGACTCCCTAACCGTTCGTTATTCGCCAATCGTTTGATGCAATCTATTCAAGCGGCTGAGCAAAGTGGTGAAAAGTTAGCATTGCTGTTTCTTGACCTAGATAGATTTAAGCATGTCAATGATTCCTATGGCCACAGTATGGGCGATGCACTCTTAGTTGAAGCATCTAATCGATTACAATCCTGTATCGGAAGTGACCATTTACTCTGCCGTTTTGGTGGCGATGAATTTGTTATTTTGCTGAAGAATGTTAAAGAGTTAAGTGATATTAACCACTTAGCTGAACAGTTGTTGGCACAAATCGTCGCGCCATTTAGGTTGTTTGGCCGCGAGTTTTATATTTCAACCAGCATTGGGATCAGTATTTGGCCCGATGATGCAATGCAGCCAGAAGCCTTCATAAAAAATGCGGATCTGGCCATGTATCATGCCAAGGAAGAAGGTCGTGGTAACTTCAAATATTATTCATCAGAGCGCAATGCCCAAGCGTTATACCATTTACGTTTGGAGGCTGATTTACGTAAAGCGATAGAGCGGCAAGAATTTGAACTGTATTATCAACCACAAATTGATATTTTGCAGGGGGATAAATTTATTGGCATGGAAGCACTCATTCGTTGGCGACATCCCGTCGATGGTTTTGTGCGACCCGATATTTTTATTAAAGTTGCCGAAGCTTGTGGTTTGGTTGTTGATATTGATCGCTGGGTTTTACGCCGTGCGTGTTCGGATGGGGCCAAATGGGCAATGCAAACCGCTGAGCCATTTAAATTGTCGGTCAATATTTCAGCTGTGCATTTCCGTCAACCAGACTTTATCGATGGCGTGAAGAAAATTCTCGATGCCACCCGTATGCCCGCTTCATCTTTATGTTTAGAAATTACCGAAGGAGTGTTAATGAAAGAGTTGCAGGTGGCTAAAGCCCACTTAATGCAGCTTGACGAGCTTGGCATTGAAGTCGCGATTGACGACTTCGGCACCGGATATTCCTCTTTAGCTTATTTACGCAATTTTGAGGTGAATACACTCAAAATTGACCGTTCATTTTTGATCGATATCGCCTCGAATTCTGCCGATCAGGCTATTGTGAGTAGTATTATTGAATTGGCACGTAACTTAAAATTAACCGTAGTAGCCGAAGGGGTTGAAACCGTTGAGCAGTTAGAGCAGCTTTTTAGCCGTGGCTGTTATATTGTTCAGGGCTATTACTTTGCCAAACCAATGTCTGTCAGTGATTTTGAAAAATATCTTCAGTTACAGTCTCCGCTTGACTCATGGCAATCTTAATCTGCAATTTATGTGTGCTTAATTGCGCATTTTTAGCCTCGGCTCAAGTTGGGATTTTATGTTGAATTATCTGTTTACAGCACTTGTGTTTAAACGTAAATGAAATAACGCGATCATTAATGGCAAATTTTCAACTCATCGGTTCAGATAAAATATGACTGATGGTTAAATAGATAAATTTGCTAATATTAACTCGAAATTTTTTATCCTATAAAAGTACTCATTATGATGCGCCGAATAGTAGCTTCTCTCTTTTTATGTGTGTTGCTGACTCCCTTATGTGCGGCTGAACGGCCAAAAATAGGATTAGTGTTAAGCGGTGGTGGTGCTAAAGGCGCCGCCCATGTTGGTGTACTTAAAATTTTAGAAGAACATCATATTCCTGTGGACTATATTGCAGGTACGAGTATCGGCGCTTATGTCGCGGGTATGTATGCCTTGGGATACAGTGCAAGTGAAGTCGAAACCATCATGATGGGGGTTGATTGGGATAGTGGTTATTCGGATACCATCCCTCGTAATGTATTGAGTTATCGAGATAAACAGTTACGAGATCGCTATAATATTCCGCTGAATATTGGTTATACCGAAGGCGAGGTGAAAGCGCCAAGTGGGGTATTGCGTGGGCAGACCATGTCGCAGTTATTACGGCAGTCTACGGATTTAGTGGAGCAATTTGGTGATTTTGATGCTTTAGCTATTCCTTATCGTGCCGTGGCGACGGATTTAGAAACCAGTCTACCCGTAGTGCTTAACCATGGCAGTATTATCAAAGCAATGCAGGCTTCTGCTACGGTGCCAGGTGCATTACAACCTACGCAAATCGACGGTAAGTTACTGGTGGATGGTGGTATTGCCAACAATATGCCTGTGGACGTAGTGAAGGCGATGGGCGCTGATATTATCATTGCTGTGGATATTGGCTCACCACTGGTAAAAAAAGATAAGCTCGATAGCACTATTGCCGTATTAGATCAGTTATCTAATTTCTTGACTAATGCCAGCACTGAAAAACAAAAGCAATTATTGACTGATAATGATGTGTTGATCCGTCCTGCGATCGATGCCCTAAGCACAACCGATTTTACTATCATGCCTTTAGCGTTAACCCTCGGCAAAGAAGCGGCGACCAGCCAGTTAGTTAAATTGCAAAAGATGAGCGTTAGCGAAGAACAATATGCCGCCTATGTTGAGAGTAAAAGGGCCAAGGGTAAGACTGTCATGGCGGATATCGCTCATCCTATCAAGGAAATTGTGTTTGATAACCACTCAAAAGTTAGCCTTAATTTATTAAAAGAAACCCTAGAACTTAAACCTGGTCAGAATATTACTAAAGATGAATTGAACGATGCGATAAAACGTATCTATTCCTTAAATAAATTTGAACGTGTTGACGCCGAATTTGTGGAGGGTAAAGAAGGGCGTGTACTTACGGTAACCACGCGCGCTAAATCATGGGGACCTAATTATTTCCAACTAGGCTTTAATTGGGAGGACGATTTTAGCTCTGATTCAGCCATCAGCTTTGATATGGCTTATACCATGACAGACTTAACCTTTAATGGCGGAGAGTGGCGAAACGAAGTTAAGCTTGGATTCGAGAAGCTATTTGCGACTGAGTTTTATCAGCCCTTGAATCGGGATCAAGAGTTTTATAGTCGAGCTCGTTATCAATACGATATCCATAATTGGGACTTATACGATAACAATAATCGTGCGCTAACCTTTGATAAGAAAACCCACACCGTCGAATTAGGTATTGGTTACAACTATGTGCTGCAAGGCGTTGTCGAGTTGGGGCTAGTGGCGGAAAAAGGTGTCATTATTAATGATGCTTGGCTACTTCAGGATTTTGATTTTAATTCCTATGGTGCCTATTTCAGGATGGGGTATGACAGCTTAGACAGTATTAGTTTTCCGACATCTGGCAATCGTGTCAGCTTAAACGTTTATGTTCGTAAAGAGAATTTTGACGATGTCATCGATAATCAGAACGACTATAGCGTGCAGATAGAGGCCGACTGGAAAGGCGCACTGAGCGTTGGCAATCACGCCTTTGTAGGTAAAGCGTCGCTTGCGACAAATAATAATGATGGCCTCAATACCTTGCACTTGTCAGATTTAGGCGGTTTCTTAAATCTTTCTGGTTATCACAAGGACTCGTTGAATGGAGCTCATAAACTCTTTGGTGCCTTTATTTATCAGTATGATTTAGGGCGTGATGCCTTAGGTATGCGAGATTACCCTCTGTACTTAGGCTTAAGTTTAGAGGCAGGTAATGTGTGGTTTGAGCGATCTGAAGTATCGCTTACTGATCTTATTTATGCATCGAGTCTGTACATCGGCACTGATACCACAATGGGACCTGCGGCGATTGGTTTTGGTATTACCGATATGGGTGATAAGTCAGTTTATTTATTTATTGGTAAAGCGTTTTAATGATAAGGGTATAACTAGGGCGTGTTGACGTTTCGAGATTAGATTTTGTTTTAATAAGGTGGGATGAATCGATAAGTGTCATAACCTTTTACAAAATCTTACTACAGCCAAACCAGTCTAAATGCTAAGGTTTTGCAGGAAAAAATAACAACACTCTCAACGGAAGCTGGGGAAAACAATGAAGAAGATAAGCACACTGGCGCTGGGTATTGCCTTGAGCCTAGGTTTAGCCGCTTGCAGCAGCGAGCCTAAAACTGAAGTCGCCGCGGTTTCTGGCATTGAATTACAAAACTTTGATGCCTCAGTTCGCCATCAAGATGATTTTTACTACAGTGTTAACGGTAAATGGTTAGCCAACACACCCATTCCAGCTGATAAATCCAACTATGGTGCATTTTCTGTGCTGTACGATCAAAGCCAAGATGCATTGAAAAAGATCATCGATGCAGCGGCCGCAAAAAAGAATGCTGCCCCTGGCTCCAATGAGCAAAAAATTGGCGACTTTAACGCCAGCTTTATGAATACCGATTTGCTCGAAACCTTAGGTGTAACCCCATTAAATCCATTACTGGCGGACATCTCAGCAGTGAAAAGTCACAGTGAATTACCCGCGGTGATGGGGAAATTACTGACCAGCGGCTCAGGTATTCCCTTTGGTTTCTACGTTAATAACGACGCGAAAAATTCTACCCAATATGCAGTGTATTTAAGCCAGTCGGGCTTAACCTTGCCAGACCGCGATTACTACTTAAAAGATGATGCTAAGTTTGTCGCTAATCGCCAAGCAATGGCGAAATATGTGACTGATATTCTGACTGAAGCGGGCTATAAAAATGCAAAACGTGCCGCGAAAAACGTGGCCGATATTGAAATGATGATCGCGAAAAGTCAGTGGAGCCGTGTAGAGTCGCGCGATGCGAACAAATCCTATAACAAACTGAACCGCGCCGAGCTGCAAAAGCTCATGGGACAGTTTGATTTTAATGCCTTTGCCGCGACTGCTGGCTTAGGTGATAAAGTGACTGACGTGATCGTGCGTCAACCCTCTTATTTTGAAAAGTTAGGTGCAAATTTTGATGCCTTCCCTGTTTCGGCTTGGCAGGACTATTTAACGTTCCACCTCGTGGATAGTTACGCCGAGCTGTTAAGTAAAAACTTTGTCGATCTTAACTTTGCCTTTAAGAGCAAAACGTTGATGGGCATTGAAGAGCAGCAACCACGCTGGAAAAAAGCGGTTGATGGCGCCGACCAAGTAATAGGTGAATTAGTGGGTGAAGAGTACGTTAAGCAGTACTTTAAACCAGAAGCCAAAGCTCGCATGGAAACTATGATCAAAAATCTGATCAAAGGTTTCGAAGTCAGTATTAATGAGCTTGAGTGGATGACGCCAGAAACTAAAGTCGCGGCTCAGGAAAAACTGTCTAAGTTTACCTACAAGATTGGTTATCCAGACAAATGGAAAGACTACACTGCGCTAGAAATCAAGCCTGATGAGCTGGTGGGCAACTATATGCGTTACGCCCAGTTTGAATATCAAGACATGATCAACAAGCTCGGTAAGCCAATCGATCGTACCGAGTGGCATATGACACCGCAAACGGTGAACGCTTATTACAGCCCAGTTGGCAATGAAATCGTATTCCCAGCAGCGATTCTGCAACCGCCATTTTTCAATATGGAAGCCGATGATGCGGTCAACTACGGCGGTATCGGTGCGGTTATTGGCCACGAAATCAGCCATGGTTTCGACGACCAAGGCGCTAAGTACGATGGCGACGGTAACCTGCGTGACTGGTGGTCGGATAAAGACCGTGAAGAGTTCCAAAAACGCGGTAAGCAACTGTCGGCGCAGTATTCTGGCTACGAAGCATTACCCGGTAAGTTTGTGAACGGTGATTTAACCTTAGGCGAAAACATCGGTGACTTAGGTGGGTTAACAGTAGCTGCTCGCGCCTATATGATGAGCTTAAACGGTAAACCTGCTCCCGTGCTCGATGGCTTAACGGGCGAGCAGCGTTTCTTCGTCGGTTGGTCACAGGTATGGCGTCGTAATTACCGTGATGAAGAGTTAGGTCGTCGTTTACTGACGGATCCACATTCACCTAGCCACTACCGCGCGATGGGGACGCCGCGCAATATTGAAGCTTTCTATAAAGCCTTTGAGCTGAAAGAGAGCGACAAGATGTATTTAAAACCAGAAGAGCGCGTAAAAATCTGGTAATCCATAGGATGAAAACGAAAAAGCCAGACATCTGTCTGGCTTTTTACTTGGGTTAGGATTAATGCCCATATCCTAAGGTTTCAATTTTTTCGATTTTTTGATCGGTTGCATAAACCCGCCGCATCAATCGTGTCGGGCCAAAATCATAGGTCCACTCAGCATATTCTATCGGCAACTTGCTTGGATCAATCACGATATCACCCGCGGAGTTTCGATAAGTGGCGGGTTGGCTATATTCTTTGGCTTTGTTTGGCGGTCCGCACTTTTCTAACACTGCGTCTAAGGGATCGCCTACGTTGATGACGAATTGCTTACAGCGCATAGAATCTGTCGCTAAGGCTGGCAAACTCGCCGCCCACAGTATTAACAACACATAATACTTCATCGGTGTATCCTAGCAGTGATTAACCTTTCTCAAATTGATTCGGTGACTTTATTTAGAACACCTTATCAAGCTCCAATAAACTCTCTAATTGATGATGGGCTATGATCCATTTTGCTTCACCGCGTTGTTCTGGCGCAGGAATCGCAACGGTTTGCATATTGGCGGCGCGGGCAGCGATCAGACCATTAAAAGAGTCTTCAATCGCGAGGCAATATCGCGGGTCAACCCCTAAGGCCGCTGCGCAATTTAAGTAAACCTCTGGATGGGGTTTGCCATAGGTAAGCGCTTCAGCAGATTCTACCGCCATAAATTGGCCCTTAAGCTTAAGCCTTGTTAGCACAGCATCAATCAGAGCTGTTGGTGAAGAGGTGGCTAAGCCTACCTTTAAGCCTTTGGCCTGGCAGTATGCCATTGCTTGTTGAACGCCAGACATCGGCTCACCGGATTGCCGAATTTCTTCAGCAACTTTGTCAACTATGGCGTTGCTGACCTTGGCATTATCGTAATCGGCCCAAGGCGCTTTGTGATACCAATAATCGACACATTGATCGATACGTAACCCCGTGGTTTGTTGAATTGTTTCGATAGTGACTGGCACGCCAAGCGCCGATAACACTTCATATTCAACCCTTTGCCAAAGGGGTTCTGAATCAATTAACACGCCATCCATATCAAAAATAACGGCTTGAATACTGAGGGATGTCATTACTACTCCAAGGGATGGGAAATGGGTCATTCAAGCTTGAGTGTAAGTTTAAGCCCGTCATCTTCAAAGCCTAAACACACAAAGTTGAGAAATATTTTTGGTGGAAAGGAATTGATGTCCAAAAAAATAATCGTTCGATTTTAAATTGATGAACGTATGTTAACTATTTGTAGATTATGGTTTTTTATCTGTTTTCAAACTATTGTCTAATTTCCATTGTTTTATTGTTGCCGTAAGTTGAGTTGCACCTCCGGATTTAGCCCTTATTTCGTCTTTTGCCGAGTGTGACCTGATTCATACTTTTGCAAAGCTGTAGTATACTGCTGGCCGGAAATACGGGTCGATCATGTCGGACTGTCAGCTTCAATTGAGAAGACGTGCAGTTTCGTTGTTAGAGCGCCAAACAAAGAGGAATGTTGCCGTGCTAGAAGCATATCGTAAACACGTCGCAGAACGTGCTGCAGAGGGCGTAGTCCCTAAGCCATTAGATGCACATCAAGTGGCTGAACTGGTTAAATTGGTTCAAAATCCCCCCGCTGGTGAAGAAGCTGTTATTCTTGACCTGCTCGAAAATCGAATTCCCCCCGGTGTTGACGAAGCCGCCTATGTAAAAGCCGCTTTCTTAGATGCGGTAGCTAAAGGCACTGCAACTTCACCCATACTATCTGCCGAACGTGCGACTGAGTTATTAGGCACTATGCAAGGTGGCTATAACATCGAGCCGCTAATTGCACAGCTAGATAACCCCGCTCTGGCGCCTTTAGCTGCTAAAGCCTTATCTCACACTTTGCTGATGTTTGACTCTTTCCACGATGTGGTTGAGAAAATGGAAGCCGGTAACGTCTATGCAAAACAAGTGGTTGAAGCGTGGGCAAATGCAGACTGGTACTTAAGTCGTCCAAAATTAGCGGACAAAGTCACCCTGACTGTATTCAAAGTCTCTGGTGAAACCAACACCGACGACCTGTCACCAGCACCCGATGCTTGGTCACGTCCAGATATCCCATTGCACGCCTTAGCGATGCTGAAAAACGCGCGTGATGGTATCGAGCCTGATGTACCTGGCAGCGTAGGTCCAATCAAGAAATTAGAAGAACTGAAAACCAAAGGTTTCCCATTAGTTTACGTGGGTGACGTTGTAGGTACTGGTTCATCACGTAAATCTGCGACTAACTCAGTACTGTGGTTCATGGGCGATGATATCCCATTCGTTCCTAACAAACGTGCTGGTGGTTTCTGCTTAGGTGGCAAGATTGCGCCGATTTTCTTCAATACGATGGAAGATGCGGGCGCACTGCCAATCGAACTCGACGTCAGCAAAATGGAAATGGGCGATGTGATCGACATTTACCCATATGCTGGTGTTGTTAAGCGTCATGGCTCAGATGAAGTGATTTCTGAGTTCAGCCTGAAAACCGACGTACTGTTAGACGAAGTGCGTGCAGGTGGTCGTATTCCACTGATCATCGGTCGTGGTTTAACTGACAAAGCACGTGCAGTATTAGGTTTACCAGCCTCTGACGTATTCGTACGTCCTCAAGACATCGCTGATAATGGCAAAGGTTATACGCTTGCACAGAAGATGGTCGGTAAAGCCTGTGGCGTTGCTGGCGTGCGCCCAGGCCAATACTGCGAACCTAAGATGACTTCTGTAGGTTCACAGGACACTACCGGTCCTATGACCCGTGACGAGCTGAAAGACTTAGCTTGTTTAGGCTTCAGTGCCGATTTGACTATGCAGTCATTCTGCCACACTGCCGCTTATCCAAAACCAGTTGACGTTAACACGCACCACACACTGCCAGACTTCATTATGAACCGTGGTGGTGTGTCGCTGCGCCCAGGTGACGGTGTTATTCACTCATGGTTAAACCGTATGTTATTACCAGACACAGTTGGTACTGGTGGTGACTCACATACGCGTTTCCCAATCGGTATTTCATTCCCAGCGGGTTCTGGTCTTGTTGCCTTCGCTGCTGCGACCGGTGTGATGCCTCTGGACATGCCAGAATCAGTATTAGTACGCTTCAAGGGCAAGATGCAACCTGGTATCACCCTACGTGATCTAGTACATGCTATCCCATTAAAAGCGATTGAAATGGGTCTGCTGACGGTTGAGAAGAAAGGTAAGATCAACATCTTCTCTGGTCGCGTACTGGAAATCGAAGGCTTAGAAACCCTGAAAGTAGAACAGGCATTCGAACTGTCTGACGCCTCAGCAGAACGCTCTGCAGCGGGTTGTACTATCAAGTTAGACAAAGAGCCAATCATCGAGTACCTGAACTCTAACATCACTATGCTGAAGTGGATGATCGCTGAAGGTTACGGTGACCGTCGCACGATAGAGCGTCGTATCAAAGGCATGGAAGAGTGGTTAGCGAATCCTGAGTTGATGAGTGCTGACGCCGATGCCGAGTACGCAGCAGTAATCGAAATCGATCTGAACGAGATCAAAGAGCCAATCCTGTGTGCGCCTAACGATCCAGACGATGCCGTGTTACTGTCATCTGTTGCGCAAACGAAGATTGACGAAGTGTTCGTGGGTTCTTGTATGACTAACATCGGTCACTTCCGTGCGACTGGTAAGATGTTAGATAAGTTTGCTAAGACACTGCCAACACGTCTGTGGATTGCACCACCGACTAAGATGGACAAAGACCAACTGACCGAGGAAGGCTACTACGGTATTTTCGGTCGCGTTGGTGCGCGTATCGAGATCCCAGGCTGTTCACTGTGTATGGGTAACCAAGCACGTGTGGCTGAAGGTGCAACTGTAGTATCGACTTCTACCCGTAACTTCCCGAACCGTTTAGGTACAGGTGCTAACGTATACTTAGCGTCTGCGGAATTAGCGGCAGTAGCAGCACTGTTAGGTCGTCTGCCTACGGTTGAAGAATACCAAGAATACGCGAAAGAGTTAGACGCAACTGCAGCTGACACTTACCGTTACTTGAACTTCGATCAAATCGATTCTTACACTAAGAAAGCATCACAAGTGATCTTTCAATCAGCTGTATAATCGATTGATATGATAATGAAAAAGCCAGCGAAAGCTGGCTTTTTTGTTTCTATTGAATGCTTTGCTCTAACTGTTAATGCGCAAACAATCACATAGCAACTTAACGAAAGATAGAGGATAAATTGATTATTTATCGGTCAGGTATCTCTTTAGCGCAGTGTTTAGCGTGGCTTATCATGCCGCATTAAGCTTGCTGGGCGTGCTCTGAGTATTTGCTGTGCAGCACTTCGAGGAGTTTATCCTCTAACTCGAAACGCGTTTCCATGGTATGCGCCAGTTCGGAAAGATCTTTATCGAGCTGATACATCACTTGATCGTCCTGCGTTTCAGCATACTTATCGTTAAAGTCTAGCGCTGCGTTGGTCGTTGGGGTGATCTTAGGCAAAACCTGTTGAATAGCCGCTTTGCAAGGGGCGCCAAATTTTTCGCAGGCGTTAATCACTTGGTCATACACTTCGAAATGACCTTCAGAAACGTAATCCACTAATAAATCACAAAATGACTTTACGTTCTCAAAAGAGGGAAGCGATTTTTCCGCATTAGTGTAGGGCGGTAGCCCAGCAATTTGGCAATAATGCACCAAGAGTTTGCGACGATTTTCTAGCCATTGATCTATAAGCTTATTTGAACCGCCCCACTTTTGTTCTGCTTTTTCGAGTTCTCTCAGCATGATGCATTCCATTTAAGTGCTAGGACATAACTCTAATGTAGGGGAGAAATAGCTCTTCGATCAACCCTTTTTATCGGGATTTGCGATAATTGGTAAATGGACAAACCAGCTGTTTTGTATAAAAAAATGTGGAAATAAAAAGCCCAACGATAGAAACCTATCGTTGGGCGAGTAATGTATATAGCAGGCTCGATGCGACGAGCTTCTTGATTGTTCTTGCTAGCGCAAACTTTTTATACCAAAGGCGGGGAACTGGTGCAACTTTTTTCTGTCTGACTGTGACTTTGAGTTCGATTAATAAACAGTATGTTATCTGGCTAGCATTTTGAGGATAACTGCTTAAATGGACAGCAATGATGGGGAATAGCTCACATAAATTATCTCATATTGGTTACATTATTCGCGTAAATGCTAAACTACCGACCCAGCGGATCTCAATAAAAGTCTAGGAATCAAGCCAAATGGCAGAATTAAAGAATGATCGTTATTTACGCGCCCTATTAAAACAGCCTGTCGATATGACTCCGGTTTGGATGATGCGTCAAGCAGGCCGCTACCTTCCTGAATATAAAGCGACTCGCGCTCAAGCGGGCGATTTCATGTCTTTATGTAAAAACCATGAATTGGCCTGTGAAGTGACACTACAACCGCTGCGTCGTTATGAACTGGATGCGGCGATTCTGTTTTCCGACATTTTGACTGTTCCCGATGCAATGGGATTAGGTCTGTATTTTGAGGCGGGTGAAGGCCCACGTTTTGAGCGCCCAACAGATACTATCGATGCCATCAAAAAATTATCAATCCCAGACCCAGAAGATGAGCTGGGTTATGTGATGAAGGCCGTTAGCACGATTCGTCGTGAACTGAATGGCCAAGTGCCATTAATCGGCTTCTCTGGTTCTCCATGGACTCTAGCCACTTACATGGTTGAAGGCGGTTCGAGCAAAACCTTCGAAAAAATTAAGAAAATGGCCTACGCCGAGCCTGCTGCATTGCATATGTTGCTTGATAAGCTTGCAGATTCAGTGACCTTATATTTAAACGCACAGGTGGCTAATGGTGCGCAATCTTTAATGATTTTCGACTCTTGGGGCGGCGCGTTATCGCACACTGCTTACCGTGAGTTCTCACTGCGTTATATGCAGAAAATTGTTGATGGCTTAACTCGCTTTGCTGATGGCCGCCAAGTGCCAGTGACCTTATTCACTAAGGGCGGTGGTTTATGGTTAGAAGCGATGGCTGAAACGGGCTGTGATGCTTTAGGTTTAGACTGGACTGTCGATATCGCTGACGCCCGTCGCCGTGTTGGTCATAAAGTTGCTCTGCAAGGCAACATGGATCCATCCATGTTATATGCACCAATCCCACGTATCGAAGAAGAAGTCGCTCAAATTCTGGCTGGCTACGGTGAAGGTACAGGCCATGTGTTTAATTTAGGCCATGGTATTCACCAGCATGTGGACCCAGAGCATGCAGGTGCCTTTATTAAGGCGGTTCACGCTCAATCTAAGCAGTACCATAAATAAGCTGCACTAAATAACAAACGGACCTGAGGGTCCGTTTTTTATGGCGTTTATCACAGCGTCAGAAACTTCCACTTGGGCGTTGTTAATTGGGTATTAACTTGTGGTTTAGCGAGTGCATTAATTAATCGCGTGCTTTATAGCGTATGTCTCCGCGGTGTTAGTGCATTGGAGCTCGGTTACCATCTAACTTTTTAAAACTTTTTTATCGAATAGCTGCGTTAAATCAAAGGCGTTTAAAGCAATTAAATGCATGCTATTGCCTACTTTAGCAACGGATAAAGCAAAGTGATATTTAATACTATTTGCAAATGAGATATGTTGCATGGCGCTATAAGGGACTAAATAAAGCCGTTTGTTAATTTAATTACGTAAGCCGTGGTAAAAGATGCGCATAGGCAACAAAATATTGGTATTTATTGCAGGGTTCTGTTTACCAGCCGTTGTGCTTGTCTCCTATTGCCTCGGGGTTTGGTTTGACCATAGGGTCGAATTGTTACGTCAGGATAATGTACAGCGCGAGCTGGCGAATATTCAGCAGCAGTTCCGCATCGATGTCGATCGGTTAGGGTTTCTCACTAATATTTATGCCTCGCCATTAGCTCATCTCGATAGCGAGCAGTTAAAAGCCCTCGAGTCTTCGTGGCTTGAGAGCTCCATGTCTGCCAATTTAAGTTGGTTTATTCTGCGAGATGGAAATTTGCAGAGTGTTTTTCAAAATGAGCAATCAATAGATGATGTGAATCGGCAGGAAATCGCCAAGGCGATAACAACGCAGGCTAAGCCTGAGTTTGCCAGCGCCTATTTAATTGGCGATAAAGGATATGTCGTCACTGCGGTCGCTTCACATTTGGGTGAGTATGTGCTGTTAGTGCGGCAACTTACTGAGCGCGATCTACTGGAATACGCCCAAACCTCCCTTGTCGCGCGGATCAGCATGTCTAATGCTGTAACAACACATAATACCTTACATCCAAGTTCGGTTGCGCTGCCGAGTCTCATTAGTCAACAACCAATCTATCTCCAGGTTGAATTTTCTGATGATCCTTTTCGAGATGTAAAGCTTAGTCTCGACTGGGTGTCGCTTGCGGTGATATTACTGGGGGTATTCATTGTCGCCTTGGGTTATGTTTGGTTGCGTTCAGGCTTGTTACAGCCCCTTAATAGCTTGATGCAGCAATTAGCGCTCGTTGATCCTATGGCGAGTGTATATCGGCCTGTGACCAGCGAGGGTAATGAAGAGTTATCTGTATTGGCGAATCGCGTAAACAGCTTACTCGCGAGGATTTATCAGCAGAAAGAGCGCGGTAAAATAACCTTAGAGTCGATTGCTGAAGCCGTTATCTTGACCGACATCGATGCAAACG
This sequence comes from Shewanella sp. MM_2022_3, assembly GCF_022557375.1. Lineage (NCBI taxonomy): Bacteria > Pseudomonadati > Pseudomonadota > Gammaproteobacteria > Alteromonadales > Shewanellaceae > Shewanella > Shewanella sp. MM_2022_3. The sequence continues at coordinate 41,513 of NZ_JAKZGV010000006.1, read as the reverse complement.
TCATTTACATGAATCCAAAGGCTGAAACACTGCTTGATGTGGCCAGTTGTGATGCCGTTGGTGAGAGTCTTGCTAGCTTATTAAAGGCTGGAGAGCAGTTAAATCAAGCGGTATTTCACTGTATTCGCCTTGGCGAAACGACACCTCAAGTCGCTAAAATCAAACTGTTAACCACAACGCCACGGATTATTGAACGTAGCATTAGTAACGTGCTTAATCATGAAAAAGAGATTGTCGGTACTGTAGTGGTACTGCGGGATATCACCCAAGAAGAACGCCTTAAGCACCAGCTACAAAAACGCGCAAACTTTGATGGTATTACCGGGTTACTTAATCGCCAAGCGTTTGAAGAACAACTGCCCGAGTTCGCCGGTCAAACGAGGAGCCTTGCGGTATGTTATTTGGATTTAGAGCAGTTTAAGTTGATCAATGATAGTTGTGGCCATACTGCGGGTGATCGCATGCTGGCCATGGTCGCTAAGGCAATCCAATCATGTCTTGGGCCTCAGGAGTTATTCGCTCGCTTAGGAGGGGATGAGTTCGGACTGGTGATCTGCGATCGCTCGGCGTTAGCCGTGGTGCAGTTGCTAAAGCACATTATTGCCCAGGTATCGTTGCAAGTGTTACACGATAAAAATTGCAACTACAAAGTCGGTTTAAGTATTGGTGTTGCCTTTGGGCGTGCGCCCTATATCAATGCGCAGGAGTTACTCAAGGATGCGGATATCGCTTGTATTGCCGCTAAAGCTAAGGGCGCCAATCAAATTCATATTTATGATGATAAAGATAAAGAACTGACCTACCAGCGTAATGCGCCTAAATGGGCGATGCGTATTGCCCAAGCAATTGAGGAAAATGAACTCTTGCTCTACTACCAGCCCATCCGAGGATTAGGTGCGAGTTCTAAACGCCAACGGATGGAGATTTTGCTCAGGATCCAAGAGCCTTGTGGTCGCATTTTGGCGCCTGCCCAGTTTATTGCTGCCGCAGAGCGTTTTAAGCTGATGCCTGAAATTGATAAAGAAGTGATACGTAAAGCCTTTTTATGGCTGTCACTAAATTCGCAGCTTTGGCCGGATCACTGCATTTCAATCAACCTTTCGGGCAATAGTCTCGGCGCCGAAGGCATGGTGGAATATATTGCTAAGCAGCAGCAGATTTTTGATATTCCTAGCCAATGCGTTTGCTTTGAAATTACCGAAACGACTGCGATTCAAAACCGTCACCGCGGCATGGAAATGCTCAGGCAATTGCGCAAACTCGGTTTTTCCTTTGCATTGGATGATTTTGGCAGTGGCTTTGCTTCCTACGGCTATTTACGCGAACTGCCCGTGGACTACGTCAAAATCGATGGCTGCTTTGTTAAAAACCTGGCCGTCAATGCCAAGGACTATGCCATCGTTAAATCTATTCAAGACGTTTGCCGAGTAATGGGAATTGAGACGGTCGCCGAATTTGTAGAAAACCAAGAGATTATCGATAGATTGCAAGCGATTGGTATCAACTATGCTCAAGGTTATGCGATAGGACGGCCGCAACCTCTAGCAAGTTATTGTGAGCAGTTTGAGATGAGCTTAGCGCAACGCGCATAGGGGATTGCGCTTTTTAGGTGATTATGCCAATTTACCCTTAACCGAAGTTAACATATTAGTAACAAGGATATGGTTATGGATGGACTGACGGGTAAAGTGGTTATTATTACAGGGGCTTCTGAAGGTATTGGTCGTGCGCTGGCTATTGCCATGGCGCGGGTAGGATGCCAACTTGTATTGAGTGCTCGCAACGAAACGCGTCTTGCCTCACTTGCCCTCGAAATTGCTAACTATGGTCCTACTCCCTTTGTTTTTGCCGCTGATGTCAGCAGTGCCTCCCAGTGTGAAGACTTAATTCAAGCCACGATTGCCCATTATGGCCGTCTCGATATTTTGGTTAATAATGCGGGCATGACGATGTGGTCGCGTTTTGATGAGTTAACCCAACTAGCGGTTCTTGAAGATATCATGCGCGTTAATTACTTAGGCCCTGCCTATTTGACCCATGCCGCCTTACCCTATTTAAAGTCGAGCCAAGGTCAGGTCGTGGTGGTGGCTTCGGTGGCTGGGTTAACAGGCGTACCGACTCGTAGTGGTTATGCGGCGTCTAAGCATGCTGTTATCGGTTTTTTTGATTCGCTGCGGATTGAGCTTGCTGACGATAATGTGGCCGTGACGGTGATTTGCCCTGATTTTGTCGTCTCGCAAATCCATAAGCGAGCCTTAGATGGTGCGGGTAAGCCACTCGGTAAATCGCCAATGCAGGAAGCTAAAATTCTTTCCGCAGAGCAATGTGCCGACATGATGCTACCTGTGATAGCAACCCGAGGCCGGCAGCTTATCACTTCTCTTCGCGGCCGGCTCGGACGTTGGCTTAAGCTGATTGCACCGGGCTTAATCGATAAAATAGCCCGTAAAGCAATTGCCTCAGGCCATTAGCTTTTATTGAGGTGTTTAACGATGGCTTGTTCAGCTTCATTTTGGGTTGCCTTATCACCATCAGCTTGGATGTTGGCTGTTGCCTTATGGCCTGTGAGATCCTCGGCAATATGAAGCCAGTCAGGATGCCAGTAAAAATTCTGTCCCGACAGTGTTTGCCAATTATGCACGCCGGACTTTTCGCCTTGATAAATAATGTCTTTGATTGAATAACCCATAGAAAACCCCTGATTTATTATTGGATATCATTATTGAGGTCAAATAGTGCGCTATCCACTTCGCAACTTGTGTGCGTTAGATCACGCTTTTAGGCAAAAATAAACCTCGCATTTGCGAGGTTTATTTTTTATTGCACTTAATTTTCAGTGTCTTAACGTCTAGTGCTTTAATGTCTAGAGTATTAAGGTTTCGCGCATTGGCTAGGTGAGCCTGTGCCTTTCCAAAGTGTGCTGCTATCGCTCAGTGACAGTGGGATAAAGGTTAAGCCTTGGCTCATATTCGCGGGTGGTAAATCAGTTTCGAGCTCATACATACCCATTGGTACCGTGCCAAGGCTGGCGTTTGCTGTGACTTGCATGGCTGCAAGACTAGAGTAACGCAGTCCTAGCATATCGAAATGGCTGCGCCAATCTTTGCCTGTGAGTTTGCTTAAGGAAACCAACATAAAGTCATTGCCAGGAATGTCTCTGACCGTTTTACCACCGTAGACGCTATGGCCATCGAAGGGGAATAAGTCAAAACCGAGTTTACTGCGGTTTGCCTCCCAATCGCTGGCGTTATTAGCGTATTTACCGAAAATACGGCTGTGCTGATACAGCAAAGTAAAGAGATTAAAGCCATTACTTAAGGTTGTGCCATCACTTAGCGTCATGCCATGGGCCTTGAGGGCCATTTGGATATAAAACCCCATGCGATAGCCATTATGTACCGCATAATCATTACTTGCCCAAGGTGCGGTATATCGGTCTTCGCCGATATCTAACACTTTACAGTTAGCGCCAAAGACTACACGTTTGCCACTGGTATCCTTAGTGCCTATGGCATCGGACATAAACACATAAAAGAGATCTTTGTGATTCATATGGCCATCTTTAATGATGTCGCTATTGCCATCACGCAAATAATGGGTCTTCCATAGCACCACATAGGGGAAGATATTGTTGGAGTTTTCTCCTGCACGGCTGCCATAACCTGTCCAATTATCGCTATTGGCGGCAGTGGCATATTGCACATTGAGGCGGTTGGTTTGCAGATTATGGCCAAGTTCATGGTTATCTCCCCAACCCGTGGGTGAAATATTCCAAGCGGCATCCCAAGGATTGCCACTGCAACCCGATCCACATTGGGCATTCTGGTCATAGTTAGCGTGTTGGATAATCGTGCGAGTGTGCAGATTAACATCGATACAATCTTGCCCAAACAGTGCCTGACAGCTTGATAGCACCTCGGCGGGTAACGACTCACTTAAGCTTTTACCTTGGATCTTAAGTCCTGCTAAGGTGTAAACACTATTGATATGGTCCTCGACGATGCTTTTGAGCAAGGCGGTAACATCGGGGATCTTACCGCCAATGGCATTCATAAAACGGTCGCGGCGTAAATGCTGTTCAGCGCCATCGGTGCGCAGATCCACATGGGGCAGCTCAGTGTTTTGAATTTTGTCATTGAAGGCAGTGATTTCAGAAGGATTAGAAAAATCCATGATACTCGGGTGCTTAGCCACATTTTTTGCTTGCATATCGACACTGAGCGCGCCTTCGCCGCCACTGATATAGAAATAAATCGGGCCGCCATAGGGGGTTGAAAACTCGATGCTTTGCCCCTTTGCGAGCTTAATTCGTTGCTGTGCTAACTCAAGCGGCGCGCGATAAACCTTTTGTTCAAAAGCGCGGTTGGTATTGCGTCTATGATAATTGAGCTTAATTTCGACGTTGGCATTGGTGCTATCCAAACGACTGAGCGTGATGGTTTGTCCCGGTAAGGCGTACCAGCCTGAGCTGGTCCATTGACCCGTATAAGGTACGCTAATGGTTTTGCGCTCTGATACTGTGGCCGGATAAGCGTAGTGAGCATTAGTGCCTTTACTTAGATTGGCTCTGTCGGTGACATATTCCCCTAAATCGGCTTGGGCAAGGTTATGGGCGCGGGCGTAGCTCACCGTCCAATCGGCAAATAGTGCTTGCTGCCATTGGGTGAACTCGCTGTAGGCGATGGGATAATCAATTTCACTACGGTATTTATCGGCGAGCAGTAAACCGGCCTTTATCAGTGGGAAGTTAGTGCGACTAAACGCATCAATGCCATTGATATCTAAGGTTTCAGCGCTGCTGCGATACCAGTCGGCACCCGCTTTAAAGGCCTCAACAAAGGCGCTGCTATTACAGCTCAAATAATTGCCTGTGCAGTCATTTAATACCTGCGTGTCAAAGCGCTGCTCCCGCAGATTTGCCAGTAGTTTCTTAACATCTTCAAGGGCTTTATCTTCAGCCAGAATGGTGCTTACACTCAGATTGTCGGCGTTGAGTTTCGACCAATAGTTGCCCGCAGTCGATAGCCCCATTTCAAGATAGAGTGGCGAGAGCATAGCGCTTTGTTCGCGTCGATAATTTGAGAGTAGCAGGGGAATACCCGCAGCCTTGGCTTTGGCAATCGCCGCTTGAATGCCCGCGTAACCTAGGTTGTCGCGGTCAATATCGCTGATAACGATTAAATCGGGTTTTAAGGTATCGATACAGCTGGCGAGGGCGCTGTAGTCGCAGCTATTGGCGGTATTGATACTGTGAGCATCGGGATAGTACTTGCTTAGCCAAGTGCGGATCCCTTCGTTATGGGGGAAATACCAACTGTCGGCACGGCTCGGCATTTGGGCCGTGACTATGCTGAGGCCATCCTGTTGATCGCCACCTTTAGTCAGCCATGAGATGAGATTTTTCAACAGTATATCTGTCTGCGCAGAAGTGTTGACGCTAAATAAGTTGCCACCCATAGCGGCATAGCGTTGTCCCTGTTGCTCGCCCGCCATCACTAGGCCGCGAACGGCACTGGCGCCACTGCCATCCACATTTGATGGCAGTAGGGTAAAAGTGTTTTCCGGCATAAAGCTCGAAAAGGTAATGGAGTCGCGGGTCGGATGCCAGCTAATGCTGCTACCTACACCTTGATAGAGCTGGGTGGTTTTCGCTTTGCGGGCAGCGTCCACTTTGGCTAGTTCGGTAGTGCTGAAGTCAATCAGCTCAATGGCGCTGGCAAGGGTATGATCTTGATGGCGAATGGCATTTTCAGCATTGCTGATAAAGGCTGGAGTAATCGTGCAATCCGCCGACATCGCCGCTGTGGTATAAGTTAACTCGGCTAATGAACCGCCACAGCCACTAATTTTTTCTAGTACAAAGCCTGCGTCCGCTTGAACACTAAAGCTGGCTCTTTTGCCCGAATCGACTTTTTGGCTTGCAGGAGTGAGTTTGCCGCCCGATACCTGACTTGCACTGGCGGTATATTGGGTGATAGTCGGTGGCTGAACGGGTGGTGTGGTGGTGCTCGCATCCTCAGATCCGCCCCCGCAACCGCCAATCAGTAAGGCGATGGCGGTAGATATAAGTCTAATCTCCATAGGGAGTCCTTATTATTTTGGGAATTAACAATTATGCAGCATTGTAGCGGAATAATACGGGCTAAAGTAGATAATATCTTAATAAAATTTATATAAATCATTATCTTAAATTTGACGATCGTCAAATTTAAGGCATAAAAATACCGGCATTAGGCCGGTATTTTTAGTGGGATTAACCCTTAGCTCTGTTGTTCACGGGCAATGGCGCGATAGCCAATATCAGTACGGAAATACACATCATCCCAATGGATTTCATCAACCAATTGATAAGCGGCTTTTTGTGCTTCGGTCACTGTGTTTCCTAAGGCTGTAGCGCATAACACGCGGCCGCCATTAGTGACTACATGTCCGCCTTTCATTTCAGTACCGGCGTGGAAGACCTTGGCATCATGATTACCTAGGCTTAGGCCGTCAATCACATCGCCTTTGCGGTAGTCATCAGGGTAACCGCCAGCGGCTAATACGACACCGACTGCGGCGCGCTCGTCGTACTCGGCGGTAACTTTATCCAGCTCGCCGCGGGTTGCTGCTAAACAGAGTTCAACCAGATCTGATTTTAAGCGCATCATAATAGGTTGGGTTTCTGGATCGCCAAAGCGGCAGTTGTATTCCAGTACCTTGGCGCTACCGTCTGGTGCGATCATTAGACCTGCATACAGGAAGCCAGTGTAAACATTGCCTTCAGCCGCCATGCCATCAACCGTTGGGCGGATAACATTAGCAATCGTCCAATCGTGTACGCTTTGGGTGACCACGGGCGCAGGGGAGTAAGCGCCCATGCCGCCAGTGTTTGGACCGTGATCGGCATTATCGCGAGCTTTATGATCTTGGCTAGTCGCCATGGCAAGGATATTTTTGCCATCGACCATCACGATAAAGCTGGCTTCTTCGCCTTTTAAGAATTCTTCGATAACCACGCGAGAACCCGCATCACCAAACTTGTTGCCCGCGAGCATATCATCAATTGCAGCATCAGCTTCGGCTTGGTCTTGGGCGATAATAACGCCTTTACCTGCGGCTAAACCGTCAGCTTTGATTACGACTGGGTAACCCGTCTTGCCCGTCAGTTCGCGCACGAAGGCTTTAGCGTCTTGGATTTCGGTACAGTTTTTATAACCCGCGGTTGGGATATTGTGGCGCGCTAAGAAGTCCTTAGTGAAGGCTTTAGAACCTTCTAACTGCGCAGCCGCTTTGGTTGGGCCAAAAATGGACAGACCCGCAGCGTTAAAGGCATCAACCACACCTAATACCAGCGGAGCTTCTGGGCCAACGATGGTGAGTTCGATCTGATTGGTTTTAGCAAAATCGAGCAGGGCAGGAATGTCAGTTGCACTGATATTTAAGTTTTCAAGCTTTGGTTCGAGAGCTGTGCCCGCGTTACCCGGTGCAACATAAACTAGTTCGACCTGAGGTGATTGTGCCGCTTTCCAAGCTAGGGCATGTTCGCGGCCGCCGCCACCAATAACTAATACTTTCATGTTAAGTCATCCCTTTGAGTTTTAAATTCTTGTGGTTAGATACTTATGTTCACTGAGTGCGATAAACGAAACAGCCAGCACTTGGCGTGCTGGCTGTAGGAGGCATTAGTGACGGAAGTGGCGCATGCCAGTCATTACCATGGCCATGCCGTGCTCGTCGGCCGCGGCGATGATTTCAGCATCGCGCATTGAACCACCTGGCTGGATGATGCAGCTGATGCCTGCTGCCGCTGCGGCATCGATACCGTCGCGGAACGGGAAGAAGGCATCTGACGCCATCACAGAGTTCACCACTTCTAAGCCTTCATCGGCAGCCTTGATACCCGCAATCTTAGCGCTGTAGACGCGGCTCATTTGGCCTGCGCCGACACCGATAGTCATGCCGTCTTTAGCGTAAACAATCGCGTTAGATTTAACGAACTTAGCCACTTTCCAGCAGAACATTAAGTCCTTCAGCTCGCTCTCGGTCGGTTGACGCTTAGTCACGACTTTAATGTCATCTAAGCCAACCATGCCTTGGTCGCGGTCTTGCACCAGCAGGCCACCGTTTACGCGCTTATAGTCTAAGGTCTTGGTCTTAGTATCCCATTGACCGCACTCTAACAGACGCACGTTGGTTTTCTTGGCCACTACATCGCGGGCACCTTGGCTCACGACTGGCGCAATAATCACTTCAACGAATTGACGCTCAACGATAGCGCTAGCGGTTGCTGCATCTAACTCGCCGTTGAAGGCGATAATGCCGCCAAAGGCTGACGTTGGGTCAGTTTGATAGGCGCGGTTATAGGCATCGAGCAAGTCTTTACCCAGTGCAACACCACATGGGTTAGCGTGTTTAACGATAACGCAGGCGGGCTCGCTGAACTCTTTCACACACTCAAGGGCGGCATCGGTATCGGCGATGTTGTTGTAAGACAGTGCCTTACCTTGCAGTTGAACGGCAGTTGCGACTGAGGCTTCGTCGATCTTAGTGTCAACATAGAAGGCCGCAGTTTGGTGGCTGTTTTCACCGTAACGTAGATCTTGCTTCTTCACTAATTGAGTGTTGAAGGTGCGTGGGAACTTTGAGTCTTCGAAGCACTCATCAGTGCTATGCGCTGGAACCATAGTGCCGAAGTAGTTGGCGATCATGCCATCGTAACCAGCGGTGTGTTCGAAGGCGGCAATCGCTAAATCAAAACGGGTTGCGTGAGTCGTGCTGCCATTGTTGGCGGCCATTTCGGCTAATACGCGATTATAGTCGGCCGCATTTACCACGATAGTCACGTCTTTATGGTTTTTCGCCGCAGCGCGCACCATAGTCGGGCCACCGATGTCGATGTTTTCAATCGCATCTTCTAAGGTGCAACCGGCTTTAGCAACAGTGTCTGCAAAGGGGTAGAGGTTAACCGCAACCAGATCGATTGCATTGATATTGTTAGCAGCCATGACATTTTCATCAAGACCGCGACGCGCCAAAATGCCGCCATGCACTTTCGGGTGCAGGGTTTTAACGCGACCATCCATGATCTCAGGGTGTCCTGTATAGTCAGATACTTCGATAACAGGCACGCCGTTATCCGCTAACAAGCGAGCGGTGCCGCCCGTTGACAGCAGTTCAACGCCTTGGGCGTGTAATGCTTTGGCGAATTCGAGAATTCCGGTTTTATCTGAAACGCTTAACAGCGCGCGACGAATGGGTCTGGCATTATTTGCAACAGTCATTTGGGTACAGGGTCCAGTTATTTTAGTTTCAAGGATCTTTCGGAAAACAGAACAACTTCTATCGGATTCTGCTTTCCAAAAGTCCCTTGGTCCTACTTATATTTTTTGTCCCAGCGTCAGGCGCGCGTATTCTACCGTAAAACTAGATTTACGGGTGTTTTTTCTGCGCGATTTCACAATATTGATATCAGAACAAAGTGGAATGATTTTTGGGCGAGGTGTAAATTTCAAAATAGCCCTTGACCTTGGAGTAGGCTCTAAGGTTTATACTCGCTTCATCATATTGATTGTCAGTGTTGCTTGAGATGATTCGAGTAAAACTGCAAAGGATTAACTATGTACCGAATTGGTGAGTTAGCCGATTTATGCGAGGTTAAGGCCGACACCCTCAGATTCTATGAGAAACACGGCCTGCTTTCGCCTTCGAGCCGTACCGACTCTGGCTATCGGGTCTATACCGATGCCGACGCGGCGCGGCTGCGTTTTATTCTGCGGGCGAAGGCGGTGGGTTTTACCTTAAGTGAAATCAGTGAGTTGTTGTCTATCGACCTCGACAAATCCAACTGGGCCTGTGCCGATGTAAAGGGCATGGTGGACCTGAAGCTGGCGCAGGTACAGGCGAAGATTGCCGAGTTACTGCATTTTCAAACCAGTTTGCAGAGCTTGTCGGATGCCTGCTGCGGCGGACCGCGTAGCGCCGAACATTGCTCGATTTTAGAGGCGCTAGAGTCGAGTACCGAGCGAGTACGCGTTGAGCATGATCATGGTGCAGTCCACAGCGCTACAACCCTAGATAAGTCAGGGAATTAATTATGTTACTGAAAAACTTTATCGATCTGTTTTTAGATTCCGCTCCTTGGCTGTTGCTTGGCTTGATTCTGGCGGGTTTACTTAAAGTATTCGTGCCTATGGCCTGGATGCAAAAGCAGCTCGGCGGACATGGCTTTAAAACTGTGGTCAAGGCAGCGTTATTGGGCGCGCCTTTACCTCTGTGTTCCTGCGGTGTGATCCCCGCTGCCGTGGGGCTGCGCCGCTCTGGGGCATCGAAAGCGGCAACTACCTCCTTTTTAGTCTCCACCCCTGAAACTGGCGTCGATTCGGTGACCGTTTCCTACGTGTTACTCGGCCCTTTTATGGCAATAGTGCGCCCGATTGCAGCGATCACTAGCGCCATTGTTGCGGGCTTACTGGTGGGACGTGATGATGACGATGGCAAACCTGCGGTTAAGGCCGATTCCCAGTCAGACAAGGCATTAGCTAGCGCAGCGCCTGTCGCTTCATGCAGCGCCTCAAAATCCCCGTCGCCAGAGACAGTGGTAAAAGCCGAAGCGGTAAAAAGCTGCTGCGCCTCGACTAAGGCGCCTGTAATCACGACGGTTAAGTCTTCCTGTTGCGGCAGTGATAACGCGAAAGCGCCATCAACCGAACCGAAAATCAAAATGACACCTATGGCTAAGCCTAGTCTAATGGCGGCTAGTGGCCCAAGTATGGGCACTGTCGGTATGGTTAATGCGGCTAAAGTTAGTGCGGTCAAGGTTGAAAATGCTGGTTCATGCTGTGGTACTCAAACTGCAGCGCCTGAAAAAATAGTCGTAGTGAAGAAGGGCGCTTGTTGTGGTAGCTCTAGCGCGAAAACGGCTGAGAGCCATCAAGCCGAAGGCGAGAGCTGCTGTGCGTCGACTCAGGATATGGCGACTGAGTTGAAGTCTGAATCTGTGATTGCGCGTATTGGGCTTGGGCTTAAATATGCGGCGACGGATCTTGTGCGTGATACGACCCTCTGGCTGCTGGTGGGTTTATTCTTCGCTGCATTAGTACAAACCTATGTTCCTGCTGACTTTTTAGCTAAGTGGGGCGATGGGTTGCTGGCCATGCTGGTGATGGTGCTAGTGTCTGTGCCTATGTATATCTGCGCAACGGCTTCGACGCCGATTGCCGCGGGCTTGTTACTCGCTGGCGTGTCCCCCGGCGCCGTGCTGGTGTTTATGATGGCAGGCCCTGCAACCAATATCGCTACTTTAGGTGTAGTGACTAAGGAGCTGGGAAAGCGTGCGCTCTACGGCTATCTTGGCGGTGTGTTAGGTGTTGCCTTAGTTGCGGGTGCCTTAGTGAACTATCTAGTGGCGAACTTTGGTTTTGAGGTAATGCCACAGATTGGCCATGAACACCAAATGCTACCAAGTTGGTTAGTGGCCACTTCGGGCATAGTACTGGCGTTGTTGATGGCGAAAGTGGTGTTTGAGAAGATCCCAAGAAGTTGGTTACGCCGCAGCGATTGCTGTTCATAGCAATAGCGATAAATAAAAATCCCCAGCAATGTGACTGGGGATTTTTTATGGTAAAGCCTAATGCGTATCGCTAGTGGCAAATAGCTTACTTGCGATGCTTAGTCGTTTGTTAGTTCGACTTCTTTGCATCGATAAACGGGAGGGTGCCCGTGGGTAAGACTGTGGTAGGTAGCTTGCCGTCCCATTTTTCGGCCTTGGTGAGTTCGACAAGGTTTTGATTTTGTGCCAGAGCCTCGGCGCGGCTCTTAATCGCAGAGGCTTCTGCATCCCCTTTGATGCGGATACTTTCAGCTTCAGCCTTCGCGCGGGCGAGTTGCGAGTCTGCTTCCGCTTGCGCTTGGGTCACGGCGATTTGGGCGCTGACTCTTTCTTTCTCTAGGTTTTGCAGTTGGGTCTGTACCTCAACCTCTGCGCGCATTCTGTCTTCAACAGATTTCTCATAGGCATTGGAGAAATCGATATTTTCAATCTGTACCGAGGTGATCTCGATTGGCCCTTTCACCGATTGGGTGATGGCATTGGTCACATCGATACCAAATTTGATCCGCTCCTGTACCACTGAAATTGCGGTGTATTTACCAAAAATATTTTCAACTTGAGTTGGCACTTGGCGGTCGAGTAAGCGCGCCACCATGGCATCAATACTTTTGAAGTTGGCATAGACTTCTTCGACCCGATCCGGCGGTACGCTAAAGGTGACTGAAGCGTTAAGTGTCGCGGGTTGTTGGTCACGGCTATAGGCTTGTAGTGAACTGTAGCTAGTCGTGTGGGTTTGGGTTGAGATTTTTACTACGGTGTCAAACATGGGCAGTTTAAACCCAAGTCCCGGCTCTGCTGTACCAATGATCTTACCGTTACGTAGAATCACCCCGCGTTCACCTTGGTCAACCGTATACCAACTGCCAAAGAGTGAGATAAATAGGATGAGTAAAATCACTAAAGGAATGATTTTAGACAGGCCAAAGGAACTTGGCAGGTTGAGTTCATTTTTTATCATTTAGCTTCCTTTGCTAGGGTCGTCGAGATGGGGTTGGAGTGAGCGCGGATCGTGTTGATGATTATTTATATCGAGACGAAACGGTTGCTGCAAAATGTATCTTAATGGTTAACAGCTGGCAACAATCGGGTATCTAGCTTATCAATATGTGACAGTAATATCACAACTCATCCTTACACTGTAAATCTTATTGCGAATTATTCTCACCATGGCTAGAGTCCTGAGATTCAAATTCTTCCATTGCTTTCATGCGCTTATCTTTTTATAGGATATACACCGAGCATATGCAAATGGGACTCGAATGCTAACGCTTTGTGGTGAGAGGAAAACATCCCGTGTTGCAACTTATATCTGTGTTAGCGACGCTGTTGGCCTGCTTGTTATTTTATTTAACGAATAAGCAGCAAAAACTATTTGCAAGCTCCCTTCCTAAGCGGCCTTGGCGGTTACTCGCCTATGCTTTTGCCTTTGCCAGTTTACTCGGTTGGCTCAGTCTCTTTACCCTTAGCGCCGCGATTTTTATTTGGTTAGCCCTGTTGATGTTATTGACGGGGTTAGTGCCTTTTGTCTCACTTTTGGGGCGGAAATAACTCATGGCACGTTTAGCTGAACAGGACAAATTACAACCTGACTGGTGGACTAAATCACTGGCGGGATTGATTTTAGGATTTACCTTAGCGCTTGGATTGGTGGGGTTATTTGCCTGGTTTGGCCCAGGTGGAATCGATGCCGACACTAAGGTGCAATTCAACATGTGGATGATTACACCCATTTGGTTGCTGATATTAAGTTTTAGCTTTCTGTTTAAAACCGGACTCAGGGCAATCGGCTACTTGGGCCTATTTAACATTTTGACTTATATAGTGTTATATACCTTTAGGTGACAAGGATGAAAGTTCGCAGTGATGTGTTACGGGTGTATCAGTCTATCCATATTTGGACTGGTATCATCGCCGGAATCGTATTGTTTATCGGCTTTTATGCTGGTTCGCTCACCATGTTTAAGGGGGCGATTGACGCTTGGTCAATGCCTCCAGCCCTAACTTTGCCTCAAGTGCCCGCTGACAAACTGGATGACTTAGTCGCTAAAGTGTTAGCGCAGGATGATAAGGCCAAAACCGGTTTTCGTTTGCACTTGAATGATGAGCATCAATCGCCGATGACTTGGTATCAACAGGGCTCGGAGCGTGAACTTAGCATGAGTAATCAGCTTTGGCATGCCAGTCTTGACGAGCAGGGGCAATTAGTCACTCAACTAAGTACGCCCAGTGAGTTAGCTGAACTGATTGACCAATTACATCGCACCGCGGGGATTGCCGGTGAGGTCGGCCACGATCAAGCGGGCGTCTATGTGCTCGGCGTCGCCGCCTTCTTATACTTCTTGGCGCTGGTTTCTGGGGTGATTTTTTTACTGCCCACCTTAACCAAAAGCTTTTTCGCCCTGCGTAAAGATAAAGGTGAGAGTCGTTTCTGGCTTGATGCCCATAATTTAGTCGGTATTACCAGTCTGCCATTTCATTTAGTGATTAGCCTTACCGTGATTGTGTTTGCCTTCCATGATCAGCTTTACGATGGGCTTAAACATGTGGTTTATGGCGAAAAACCGCTCTTTGTCCAGCCCGCGCCTGACAGAACGCCCTATACACTTGCCGATTTGCCAAAGGTCACCACTGTGTTAGCCAAGGTGCAGCAAATCGCCCCCGATTATCAAGTGAATGAAATGACCTTTATGAACTTGGATAATCCCCGTGCGACCTTGCGCTTGGGGTTATATAACCCCAATGGTTTTATGCGTGGGCCTGTCACTGATTATTTATATCTGCATCCCTATAGCCTCAAGGTATCCAATAGCACGATTGACCAAAGTGATAAGGGGATTTGGGCCAGAACCGTTGCGGTATTCTTTGGATTACACTTTGGCAGTTATGGGGGCGATCTCGGGCGCTGGGTGTATTTCTTCTTAGGTTTGAGCGGCGCTTTTTTATTTTACAGTGGCAACTTGCTGTGGCTGGAAAAACGCCGTAAAAAGCAGGCCAGTGAACAAACCCGTGCTTGCCGTTTAATGGCCAGTGCCACAGTGGGGATTTGCTTAGGCTCAGTTGCCGCCTTAACGATAAGTATGTTGCTGGGTAAATGGTTTTACGCGCATGTGAGCAATATTAACCACGTCTATTTGTGGCTGTATTATCTGGTGTTTGGATTGCTGGTGGCTTACGCCTTTTGGCGTGGCGCAGCCAAGGCGGCGCTACTGATTTTGCCTGTGTGCGGCTTGGCTACATTGGCGATGCCAATCACGTCTCTAGTTGCGTTAATCGCGCCAAGTTTAGGCTTATGGGCGCCTTATTCTTCTGCAACTTTGGGCGTTGATCTGGTGGCGTTAGCCTTTAGCGGAGTGTTCTTTTATGGTTACAAGCTGACTCGCCATCGGGTGCTTAATGGGCCGCAGGACAGTGTCTGGGCCATTCCCGCTACAGTGCCCGTGGCAGAATTAACCCAGCAAACATCGTAATAGCAATGGGCGCCGTTATCGGCGCCCATTGTTATTCACAGGGGGGAGAGACTTAACATTAACGGCCCTAGACTAAGCCTTCGCTGTGGGTAGGCGAGCTTTACTTCGGGCCAGTAAGTGCGCACAGAGGTAGCAAGCCGTGACTAAAAAACTTGCGGCTAAATACAGTGGTAAGCCATGTTCTACATCATCGAAACGACTGGCGGCAACCGGACCAATAACCGAACCCACAGAATAGCTGAGCAACATAATCTGAGTGGCGGAGACGATTTGGCTGCTGGGTAAATGATCGCACGCCAGACTGATGGCGATGGGATAGAGAGCAAAGGCGCAGGCGCCGAGTAACACAAAACCCAACCATAACCCCACAAGCGATGTTTGCATCAGTAACAACAGCGCCGCGGCACCCACTAAGCAAAAGGCGGTCATCAACACACTCTTTTGAATGCGGGGAGATAAATAGCTCACTAAGGGCTGGACTATCATGCCGCCCAAGATAATTAGCGCCATAAATTGCCCGGTTTGCTGGGCAAAACCCATGTCTCGCGACACATACACAGGCAATAAGCCGTAGATGGGGCCTAGTAATAATCCCGAGACTAAACAGCCGATCACGGCGGGTTTACTTAAGGTTTTTAGGTCGGAAAGGGCAATAGCGTGTTGTTCACTGGACTGTGGTTGGCCACGTTTAACCAACAGTGCAGGCAAACTGGCGGCGGCCAGCAAACCGATCACCACCAAGTAGGGTAAATTACCCGTGGTGCCTAAATAATCTACGGCGAGTTGCCCGATGGCGGTGCCACCGTAGAGGGCGGTCATATATAAACCTAAACGTTTTGCCCGTTGTTTTTGGGTATCGGCCATTAGTAACCAGGATTCAACTACCACAAAAATCCCCGCCACGGCGATGCCTGCAATCAAGCGTGCTGCTAACCAAACACTGCTCTGTGGCAGCAAAACCATCACTACAACGCTGCACAGTAAGATATTTAAAAACAAAATAAAGGCCTTACTATGACCTATGCGGCTGACAATCGGTGCAATACAAGGTGCGCCCAGTAATAAGCCAAGGTAGAAAATACTCGCCAGCCAAGGTGCAAGATCAAGGCTCAAATCAAAGTAGGTGAGTGAGAGTGGGATCAAACTCATCAAGTAGCCTGACGCTAAAGCAAATAGACTAAGTCCTGCCACTGGAACAAACAGCCCTGGCTTTTGATTGGGTTGAGCTAACAGCGTATTTTCCACAAGCGGTACCAAAACAGGTAAAAAAAATAAACAGAAGGCACGATTACGGTCGCGACTCTAGGCTGGATTGCTGACGGGGTAAAGTGAGTTAGATTGACTGAGATGGTGAATAATATTTGTGTTTATTATTCATATAGATATTGAAGTTTAAATGTTATTGGTTTGGGTGAAAAAGCAACATTCAACGCGTTGTTTGGTGATCACTTACTTATCAGAACGAACAAAATCTAATCTCGAAATATTAACACGCTCTAGTGCTCATAAGCTTTGTTATTAGCGATGAAAAGTCAGTGGGATGATTATCTGGATGTTATGCAATTAATTAGCATTTTATTTTGTTAAAAATTAATATTAAATTAAGGCTTTTATCACTTTGAATTACGCTGTGACTTGATCTTTGTCACAGTTTTAAATATTTATTTAGTTACAGCTTTATCAAGCTTTTGCAGTATTTTTATCCGTTTGAAAGTTTTGTTCATCACTTAAGATCAAAAATAGGTGGTTTTTATCGCGAAAATGGGTTTTTTGCGTTTTAAGTCTTAGCATTTTGTTGTTGCTACGTAGCTAAAGTACAAAATAAACTGCTTTTACTAGTGTGACCTATGCCCTAAATTTGCTAGAAAAAATAATGGTATGAAGGTAGTAGTCACCATGTCCTTAACGCAATCAACGTCGGTTCCCCCTAATCCTTTGCCCGCCAATACTGGGCTTGAAAAGAAAAATATGCTGGTCTTAATGGCGGATATTGTGCTGCTATTTGCACTGTATTACGGATTACCCTTTGAGCAGGGAGTGAATACTGGGCTTGCGATTTTAGTCTTTGCAGCCATTCTGTGGTTAACCGAAGCGATTCATATCAGTATTACTGCGATTTTAGTGCCTATTTTGGCGGTATTCTTTGGGGTATTTGAAACCAAAGAGGCCATGAGTAACTTTGCCAATCCAATTATCTATCTATTTTTCGGTGGTTTTGTGCTTGCAGCTGCATTGCACAATCAAAAGATTGATACCTTAATCGCGCAAAAATTACTGCTGGCCTCTAAAGGCAAGCTGAGTATTGCCTGCTTAATGTTGTTTGGGGTAACTGCGCTGCTGTCGATGTGGATCAGTAATACCGCAACCACGGCTATGATGCTGCCACTGGCACTGGGAATTTTGCAGCAATTAGATCGTAAAACCTATCACAGTACCTATGTGTTCCTATTATTGGGGATCGCCTATTCCGCTAATATCGGCGGTATTGGTACTTTAGTCGGCAGTCCGCCCAACGCGATTGCCGCAGCGCAGGTGGGGTTAAGTTTTAGCGATTGGCTAAAATTTGGCATTCCAACCGTGATCTTAATGCTCCCTATGATGCTCATTGCGCTCTATTGGTACTTTAAGCCAGACTTGTCGGCTAAATGCGAGCTTGCACTTGAAGATCAAAAGCTCACGTTCCAAGGAAAACTGACGCTGGTTATTTTCCTTGCGACCGTATGTTGCTGGATTTTCAGTGTGCCGTTGGCAAAAGCACTTGGCGGAATAACTCAGTTTGATACCGTCGTTGCACTCGGTGCTGTGGTATTACTGGCGGGGCTCGGTTTAGTTGGTTGGAAGAAGATTGAATCGACCACTGACTGGGGCGTATTGATTTTATTCGGTGGCGGTTTGACCTTGAGTGCCGTGCTCAAAACTACCGGTACCAGTGTGTTCCTCGCGCACTGGATGACGGATATTTTTGGCAGCACCCACATGTCGCTGTTTGTGTTTGCGGTGATCGCCTTTGTGGTAATGCTAACCGAATTTGCCAGTAATACCGCGAGTGCGGCGCTGTTAGTGCCTGTATTTGCGGCCATTGCCGAAGCATTGGGGGTATCCCCCGTCATGCTATCCGTGCTAATTGGTATTGCCGCATCCTGCGCCTTTATGTTGCCAGTGGCGACGCCGCCTAACGCCATTGTTTATGGCTCTGGCCATATCAAGCAGTCGGAAATGGTACGAGTGGGCATGATAGTTAACTTCCTCAGCATGATAGTGCTGGGCATTATTGCTCACACCTTCTGGGAAGTGTAATTGCCTCTGATTCATCCAAATAAAAATACCCAGCTTAGCTGGGTATTTTTATGGGCGAAGCACACATTAACTATAACGTTTTAACCATTGATCGAACGCTGGCTTAGGTAAGGCGCCAGCTTGCTGCGCGAGGAGTTGTCCCTGCTTGAAAATCATTAAGGTGGGAATGGAGCGTATATTAAATTGAGCCGCAAGTGCTTGTTGTTCTTCAGTATTGATTTTACCGAAGCGGAATCTTGGCTCCCATACTTTTGCGGCCTCAGAAAATATAGGCGCAAAACTCTTACAGGGACCGCACCAGCTGGCCCAAAAATCAACAACTAAGGGCAACTCTGATTTATGGGCATGATTGATAAAATTGGCACTTGTGAGTTCAATCGGAGTCGCCGCAAACAGATTCTGTTTGCATTTGCCGCAGGTCGGCTGCTCAGTTAACCGCTCTTGGGGTACGCGGTTTAAGGTGTCACAGTGGGGGCAAGCGATAATCATAATCTGGCTCCTAAGCTCGGGGATGATCTAGATATGGGGTTGAATAAGTGGAATTTAAAGGAGGATAGGATCAAGCAAGATTGGTATAAGCCACAAAATCCCCACTGCACGCCGACAAGTAGGAGTGCCGATGTTAGAATAAGCACTTTGATAAATCACTGTGTTAAGTGAAGAGTAAGAGATTAATTAAATGACTGAATTAGAAATAATCGATCTGGTTGTCGGTGATGGAAAAGAGGCCGTAAAAGGCGCGTTGATCACTACCCAATACCGCGGTTTTTTGCAAGATGGTACGCAGTTCGATTCCTCCTATGACCGTGGTCAGGCATTTCAATGTGTGATTGGGACTGGCCGAGTGATTAAAGGTTGGGACCAAGGGATTATGGGGATGAAAGTGGGCGGCAAACGCAAGTTATTGGTGCCAGCTCATTTAGCCTACGGCGAGCGCCAAGTTGGGGCTCATATCAAACCCAATTCTGATCTTACTTTTGAAATCGAATTGCTTGAAGTACTGACTCGCGACTAAGTATGACAAGATAGTAAGACTCTGTATAAGCTCGATAGGGCGAGTATGATCTAGGGTCTTCTCGTCCTTCTCACTATGTCACTTCGGCATTGTTTGTTTTACACTGGACGAGGTTTCCCCACGTTAAGGAAAGAGATTTTTCTGTGGCATCGGATACGGCAGCAGAACAGATTAAGCAACTTCAGGCCGAAATTGCACAGCTTAAACGTGAAAACGCTCAATTAACGGCGTTGAATCGTCGTGCCGAAGAGAAACTATTCGCCGCCCTTGATGGCAATGGTTTGTGCTTATGGGAACAGCATATTCCAAGTGGGAATTTAACCATTTTCAATATGCGCTGGGGCGAAATGCTTGGTTTTAGCCCCGATGAGTTAGCAGCCCATGTTGATATCTGGAAAAGCAAATTACACCCAGAAGATAAAGACTGGGTAATCCAAGCCTTTGAAGATCATGTGAATGGCAAGGCCGATTATTACCAGGCCGTGCACCGAATGCTGCATAAAGATGGCAGCGTTACTTGGGTGTCGGATCGGGGTCGCATTGTAGAACGTTTACCTGATGGTACACCGCTGCGGATGATGGGCAGCCATATCGATATCACCCAAGAAAAGCGTTATGAACTCGATTTAGCGCTACTCGCCCATAGCGACCCACTTACCAACCTGATGAATCGCCAAGCTATAGCCAAGGCCTTCGATGAGTGCTTGCAGCCCGGCATGAGTGGTGCGTTATTTTTTATCGATCTTGATGGTTTTAAAGCCTTAAATGACCGTTACGGCCATAAATTTGGCGACAATTTATTAGTGCACGTTGCAGATTCTTTGGTCGCTCATTCGGGGGAGCAAGCGAAGATCGCACGGTTGGGTGGTGATGAGTTTGTGATCATACTGCCATCCACCGAGATTGAATCATTAAGCATGCTTGCACAATCCTTGCTTGATGTTTATCGACAGGTTTTTTTACTTGAAGGTCATGAAGTGGCGATTGGACTGAGCATCGGCATTGATATTTTTAGTGATGGTGATAGTTTTGCTGAAAGTTGCGAACGTGCAGACGCCGCCATGTATCGCATTAAACATCAAGGGAAAAACGGCTACAGCTTCTCTCGTTAAGAGCATTATTGAGCGCTAATGGGCAGCATCGCGCCTTGCTTGCGCGTCTCTATAAAGTGATATTTCACTGCTCACAACTCCATACCTCAACTGCGGCATCTTGCTTATTTGGAGGGCCAAGCCAATGACTCATGGCTTGGCATTGCACTTTACCAGTGGCGTTGGCGAAACACAGCTCAAAATCTCCCGCTTCGGGGATGCGACCTAAGCGTAATTTGGGCAGCACGGGCAGCTTAGGCTGATAATGCCAACTTCCATTGTTAAACACCGCATCATCTGGGATTTCCATACCCGCACCTGTGCCTTTCACTCTGGCTTCAACTAACACTAAGCCTTGCGGTGTGAGCTGATAATCTTCTTCCCAGCGGATTTTTTCGATGCTGTGGTTCCAGGCCAAAGTAAAGTGCTCTGTGGGCACTTGTGCCCACAGTGTGCCAGCTAGGCCTAAACATAGACCTAGCATGTTATTGCCTTACCTTCGCATAAAATTCCAAAACATTACCCCTGCTCGGCAAGACGTTTCAGTTTGCGGGCTCTGAGGCTGTGCTGCACGATAAACAGTAGCGCCAGTCCAAAGCCAATTTCATCACTGAGCGGGGTGGCAAGGATCAAACTGGCTCCCGCGAGGAAGCCGATAACCCGTTCCCACCAATAGAGTTTTTGCAGCAGGTAGCCGGTAAAGACCACTCCCCAAATCCCAATCGCGACAGTGACTTTGATCAGCACATAAATAGTGGCTAACCAGCTATCGCTTTGCAGCATTAGTGCGGGGTCATAAACCGCCATAAAGGGGATCACAAAGCCCGCGATAGCAATACGAATCGCCCACAGACTGATTTTCAGCCCCGACTCCTTTGCAATCGGCGCGGCCGCAAAACAGGCTAAGGCAACGGGTGGCGTTAAGTCAGCCATAATCCCAAAATAAAACACAAACATATGGGAGACGATCAGCGGCACGCCTAAATCCAGTAACGCCGGTGCGGCAATTGAGCTGGTAATAATGTAGTTAGGGATGGTGGGTATTCCCATGCCTAATACCAGACAAGTGAGCATAGTTAATACTAAGGATAAGAACAGGTTATCCTGCCCGACAGCGAGAATATAGCTGGCAAAAGTGGAGGCTATTCCCGTGAGCGAGACAATACCGATGATCACTCCCACTAAGGCGCACGCAATCCCAACTGGTACGGCGTGGCGGGCACCTTCGACCAATGCATGTAAGCAAATAGTCAGAGTATCTTTACCGCCCTTGATAAACCAACAGATGGCCACGAGTATGGCAATGACTCCAAATACCACGCCAATCCCCATCTGGAAGAAGCCCGCGCACAGTACGCCAAGGGCAATCCAAAAGGCAAAACGCAGGGCATTAGAAGGCAGGCGCAGCACAATGGCTGAGCCTAAGATCACTATCGAGGTCAGCGCTAAACCGACCATGCCCGAGAACAGCGGTGTTCTGCCAGAAAACAGCAAATAAACCAAAATAAACAATGGAATAAGCAGATACCAACGCGCTTTAACCGCCGCCCAAGGATCGGGACATTGATCTTTAGGCAAGCCACAAAGATTGGCGCGTTTGGCTTCTAAATGCACCATCCAAAAAACGGAGCAAAAATACAGTAACGCTGGCAGTAAGGCCGCTTTGGCTATTTCAATAAACGGCACGTTAATGGTTTCGGCCATGATAAAGGCAACTGCGCCCATAATCGGCGGCATGATTTGGCTACCCATACTGGAGGTGGCTTCAACACCACCGGCAAAGGCGGGACGGTAACCAAAGCGTTTCATCAGTGGAATGGTAAATTGTCCAGTGGTCACCACGTTGGCGACGCCCGATCCTGTGATTGTCCCCATCATCGCCGAGGAAACCACGGCAACTTTGGCCGGGCCACCCAGTTTATGGCCGAATAAGCCCATCGCAAAATCGGTAAACAAACGGATCATGCCTGCTTGTTCTAAAAAGGCACCAAACAAAATAAACAGGAAGATATAAGTGGCCGACACATAAGTTGGAGTGCCATAAAGCCCCTCGGTGCCAAAGGATAACTGGTTGATAATTTGGTCAACGCCATAGCCGCGGTGCATTAAGTCGCCGGGGAGGTATTGGCCGAATAAGCCATAGGCTAAGAAAATACAGCAAATGATCGGTAATGCCCAACCCATCACTCGTCGCGCGGCCTCAAACACTAAGACAATCAACACCACGCCAATCACCATATCGGCATCGGTTAATTCACCCGAACGTTGGATCAGATCGGCCTCAAAAATCCATTGATAGGCGGCCGTTGCCATGCCCGCAAGGCCAAGCAACCAAGCTAAGGGTTGCCAAGGGCGAGCTTTGCCCACGGCGGGATAACTTAAAAAAACCACTAAAAGTAAAAAACCAACGTGGGTAGCCCGCAGCACTTGGGTCGATACGGGGTGAAATGCGGCGGTAATGATTTGGAAAATCGAGAAAATAAGTGCCGTATAAAACAGCGCTTTGGGCCAGTCACTGGTGCTTGCACCTAGGCCTTGTTCGGAATCGCTCATATTTATGCCTCACAGCATTAGACTACAGAGGGCGACGCAGCACTTGGGTAAATCACCCAAGTGCTTAGTTGAAAAAGGGTCGCACAGATTGAAGTTACACCCTTAGAGTGCGCCAACTTCTTTAAAATAACGCTCCGCACCTGGGTGCAGCGGCGCTGGCAGATTTTTAGTCGCTTTGTCTAATTGAATCGCTTTTGCCGCTGAGTGTGCGTTACCGAGACGATCTAAATGCTCAAACATCAGTTTAGTCATCTGATAGGCTAAATCGTCCGACACTCCCGCTTGAGTGACAAATAGGTTTTGAATCGCAACCGTTGAGACATCAGCAGTTTGACCTTCGTAGGTCGATGCGGGGATGACTCCATGCTGATAGGCAGGATTATTAATTTTGAGGATGACATCCTCGGGGACTTCAACAAAGTTGATTGGCATCGTCGCAGCTAAATCACGGATCGCCGCCATCCCTAAGCCCGAGGATTGTAAGGTTGCATCTAACTGACGGTTTTTAATCAGCTCAACGGATTCAGCGTAAGGTAAAAACTCAACCTTGCCCATATCCTCATAGCTTAAGCCAGCCGCTTTGAAGATGGCGCGAGCATTGAGTTCAGTACCCGACTTAGGTGCACCGACAGAAATACGTTTACCTTTTAAATCAGCTAAGGTTTTAATACCAGATTCTTTACTCGCCACTATTTGAATATAGTTAGGATAAGCGGCTGCGAGCACGCGAACCTTATCTAACGGTTTTTTAAAGCCTGCATCGGCATCGCCCTGATAGGCCGCAGCCACTGAATCACCTAAGGCTAAGGCCAGCTCACCACGACCGGCTTGCAGCAAGTTGAGGTTTTCAACCGAGGCTTTTGTGGCTTGTACTGAGGTCTTCGCGCCTTCAATACCTGTACCATAAAGTTGCGACAGTGCCACACCAATCGGGTAATACACACCACTGGTACCACCGGTCAGAATATTGATAAAGGCAGGTGCGGCCGCCATCGTGGCTGCACTGAGTGAGAGGGTTAAAGCCGCGCCCACGGCGATAAAACGTTTGTTGATTTTCATGCTTAAATATCCTTATTTTTTATTGTGTTATATAGGTTAAGAACAATAGATATCATTGATTATTTATTTTAGTATCAGACCTTATATACCCAAAACTGTTCAAAATACAAGCTTTAACACGCCTTTCGATACAAGCTAGACAGTGAGTTTTTACGGCTAATGTGCCGAGTTAATCAGTGTAACCATGAGTCGATAATGCGTAGATTACATCTGCATCTAGGAATATATCGGTAAGTGTGTTGCGTTCAGAATGTGTGGATTTGGGTGAAGAAAACCATAGCAAAAGACTCAAGCATTGTAGATATTGCTTTAGTCTAGGTGAGGTCCTAAATAAAGGCGTTCTAGCTTGTTAATATTTAAAAAATCAGTATGTTAGCGTTTTTGTGTTTGCGGAATAAATTATCGTTAAGTGGGTGAGAATAAAAAACGGGCTAATAAAAAGGGCTAACCGTAGTTAACCCTTAATCAAGATATTGGAAGCGCACCCTAAGGTGTCACAATATTACTTAACGTTATCGAGGAGGCCTTTAGTCGCGTTTTTGGCGTGCTTTGCAGCGCGTTTTTCCTTGATCGACATTAACGGCTTTTTCTTGGCCTCTTTGCGATTTTTTTGCTCTTTACTCATAGTTAACTCCATGTACTTTCAGTGGTTGTTCATCAGGCTAATCATGTAAGCCATTTGCATAAAACCCGTTCCATGATGTCCTGATTAAAGCGAAACGTTTAAACTCGAATTACACCATTTTTAAATCACAACTATTTAAAACGATTGGTAATTTATTTGAATTTGTTTGCCTCTCTGAGCTGTACTCGCAAAATAATCTTATCACCGAAATCCTAAGGAAGATCCACTCGCTACTTAGAATAATTCACGCTAATGCTAGTGCTAATCTGTATATAAAATATGCGGTTCAGAACACGGTATTTACACATTTCATTACCTTACCTGCGAGTCGATTTTCCCAGTATACCGCCGAGTAATCCGCGTAAAATTTGTTTTCCGAGTTGATTACCAACGGTTCTCGCCGCTTGTTTCGACAAGGTTTCGGCTAATCCTTGGCGGCGTTTATTACCAAAGATAAGCTCGCTAAACCAGCCTTGCTCAGTTGCTTTGGTCGTTGACGTACTGGTTGTTTGCGCAGTACCGCTGCCATTCGTCTGTTCGGTATGACGTTGATTCAATAGCTCATAGGCGGATTCGCGATTGACTAAAGTATCGTATTTACCACCAATCGGACTCTGATGACGGATAGTGGTTAATTCCTCGGTCGTGGCTGGCCCCATCCGGCAGCGTGGTGGTGCTATTAAGGTGCGCTCAACCATAGTCGGCACACCTTTCTCGGCAAGGGTTGACACTAAGGCTTCGCCCACGGCGAGTTGTGAAATTACCTCGCTGACCACCAATTTAGGATTCGATACAAAGGTTTCGGCTGCGGTTTTAACGGCTTTTTGATCCCTTGGGGTATACGCCCTGAGGGCATGCTGAATGCGATTGCCGAGCTGACCGAGAATTTCATTGGGAATGTCGTCGGGGAATTGCGAGCAAAAATATACCCCGACGCCCTTGGAGCGGATAAGCCGCATAATTTGCTCTATGCGTTTAAGCAAACTTGCTGGGCAGCCCTCAAATAATAGGTGTGCTTCATCAATAAAGAAGACTAATTTAGGTTTATCGAGATCGCCGACTTCGGGTAAATTTTCAAAGAGTTCTGATAGCAGCCAGAGTAAGAAGCTGGAATAGAGGCTTGGGGTCAGGATTAGCTTATTGGCGGCTAACAGGTTGATAATGCCGCGCCCTTGCAAATTAGTGCGCATTAAGTCTTCGAGTTGAAGTGCTGGTTCGCCGAAAAAGTCGTTACCCCCATCGCGCGCTAAACCAAGCACTGAGCGTTGAATGGCGGCAAGGGACTGGGCGCTGATAAGCCCATATTTGGCTGAGATGTCTTTGCGCTCATCGGCCACTAAGTTGAGCATGGCGCGCAAATCGTCGAGGTCGAGTAACAATAAACCTTGGTCGTCAGCCAGTTGAAACACTATGTCTAAAATGCTGCTTTGGGTGTCGTTGAGCTCGAGAATGCGCCCGAGTAATGTCGGCCCCATTTCACTCACGGTTGTGCGTAATGGATGACCTTGCTCTCCTGCCAAATCCCAGCAAACGACGGGGTTTGCCTCGGTTTGATAATCTACTATCCCGATTTCTGCCGCCCGCTTTAATAGCTTGTCGTTTGGTGTGCCTGCGACACCGAGTCCTGAAATATCGCCTTTGATATCAGTAAGAAAGACTGGTACACCTTGGCGGGAAAAGCCTTCGGCTAGCGTCATCAGCGAAACTGTTTTGCCTGTACCTGTAGCGCCAGCGATCAGTCCGTGGCGGTTGGCATATTTAAGATTTAAGTGAACCTGTTGCTCACCTTTACCTAAGAGTAGAGTATTCAAGCGCAGTCCTTGTCTTAATTAACGCCCCAAGGTGAACCAAGGGGGAGTTGGTCATGGGTGGATAAAAAAACATCACTCAGTGTTTGCCTTTCGTGGATCTGTGTCAATATCGTTGAGCACATAATCGATACAGCTCAAGTAAAGCTTGGCAATGTTAGTTTGGCTAAGTGTAGTTATTTTGTAGCATTTGTTGAGGAGCCGAAGATGAAAACCCCATTGATTATGTTAGTCTTGTCCACATTATTATTGACCTCTGGCTGTGCTGAGCTAGCCTGTTCCGCCCGGACGGATGTCGACCCCTATGAACCCATGCTAGATAAACAGCGCTGCGTGGATGAGGCGGATAAGCAGTTAACTGCCCATGAAAAGGCCAAAAAGGCTGAAGAGGAACAACAGCTTAAACAAGCTGTGGATCGGGCGATTCAACAACGTCAATAGCAAGGATTGGTATGAAGGGAGCGGGAGGAACACAGGGCGGTATTGGCCAGTTTTTTATTGGACTTGCCATGATGTGTGCAGGATTCTATCTGTTATTCAATGCGATACAGGTAAGTTCCAGTTTTGGGCTAGGTTACGGCCTCTACCGCATGAATGCCTTTGGACAGGGATTATCGATCACCACAGGTATGGTGATGCTGCCGTTTATCCTCGGGATAGTGATGGTGTTTTTTGATGCCAAGACTAAGCTCGGTTGGCTGCTTACCTTAGGCTCCTTAGTCGCCTTAATTGTTGGCGTGATCAGCTCGATTCAGTTTCACTTTAAAGCCATGTCGGCCTTCGATTTGATCGTGATTTTAGTGTTAGCCTTTGGTGGACTCGGGCTGTTTTTGCGCTCGTTAAAAGCGGCACCGACTGAGCAGAAAGATCCCAAATAACGGCTAAACTGAAATGTCTATTGCATACCCATAGCCGAGGAAATCCAATGCGTTGGCATGACAGTGATCGCAGCTCCAATATCGAAGACAGACGGGACCAACAGATGGCCTCAGCTGGCGTGCCCAGTGCGCTTCTGCTTAGGTTATTGCCTTTTCTACTGCAAACTAAAATCGGCCGAGTGGTATTGCTGCTGGGCGGGTTATATTTTGCGTTTCAATATTTTACCGGCGGATTATCCCTTGAACCGAGTAATCAAGCGGGCTTTAGTCAGTCACAATCGGCCAGTAATACCGCGGCTCAAGATGAAAATGCTCAGTTTGTAGCGGCGATTCTCGGCACGACTGAAACCGTTTGGAATCAATTGCTACAAGGGCGATATATCGAACCTAAGCTAGTGCTTTATCGCAATATAACCTCAACGGGATGCGGTATGGGGCAGGCGCAATCGGGGCCTTTCTATTGCCCCGCTGACAGCAAAGTCTATATCGACTTGAGTTTTCTCGAGGAGCTGAAAAAACTCGGAGCTCCGGGGGATTTCGCCTTTGCCTATGTAATTGCCCACGAGGTCGGTCACCATGTACAGAACCTACTCGGCACCAGCACTAAAGTGCGTCAGGCGCAGCAAGCCGCTGGCAAGGCGCAGGCCAATCAACTGAGTGTCGCCCTCGAATTGCAAGCCGACTGTTACGCTGGCGTGTGGGGGCATTATGTCGATAGACAGCTCAATTTGCTTGAGCCTGGCGATGTAGAAGAAGGCATTGCCGCGGCCAGTGCCGTGGGTGATGATCGCTTGCAAAAAATGGCGGGTCGCGCGGTGCAACCCGAAGCCTTTACCCATGGTAGTTCGGCTGACAGAGTGAAATGGTTTAATATCGGCTTTGCCTCCGGCAAGCTCGCTAGCTGCAATACTTTTAATAGCAAATAGCAAATAGCAAATAGCAAATAGCAAATAGCAAGCTGGTAATCGCGCCAACGTAGGATGGGTAGATGGGATTTGAAGATAGGTTTCGGCTCAGTAGTCATGCAGTTATCACCAATGAATTAGGGCAAGTGCTGCTGCTCAAAGCGAACTATGGCAATTTTGCTTGGGGCTTACCCGGCGGCGCCTTAGAACCAGGAGAGACCATTCACGAAGCGCTGCTGCGCGAATGCCAAGAGGAATTGGGGCTTGAGGTTAGCATCCATTATCTAAGCGGCGTTTATTATCACAGTACCTATCAATCCCAAGCCTTTATTTTTCGTTGTGAGTTTGCATCTGCCGATGCGCTGATTCGCTTAAGCCATGAGCACTCAGAGTTTGCCTTCCATGATATCGACACGCTTAGCGCTGTTCAGCAGCAAAGAGTTGGAGATTGTCTTAATTTCAACGGTATTGTCGTGAGTGCAAAGTTTTAAGGCTTTATCAGTAAACTTGGAGTTAATCGGTTTAGGTTTGCGCGATTAGATTTTTAAGCAATGTACCTTTTAAGCCTAGATTTTCACCCATGTAAAATCATTCAGTTAGGCTGTCTCTTGCTTTTTGTTAATAAAATCAAATGGTTTAGTTCGCGCTCGCCCTGTAAAATTTAACAAAGACTGTCTTGATAAACTCCCATACCTCCGAACTTAACAAAAGCAATCTTAATCATTTTTGATAAAGATGATCAAATTAGCGGTCAGGGGCGCATTGTTAGATTACTGCTATTCGTAAATATCTATTACGTGCTTTGGTTCAAACCATACTTCCATACCAGATCTTATTTCTTCCGTGCAGTAAGGGTCATTATCAAGTTGACCTCTATAAATGTTATTGATGCGGTCTTTAACGATCACCCACATGCGCTCTACATTTACCTCTTCCACGCCAGCGTCATCCTCCGTAATTATCTGGAAGATGAGTTTAACCAGTTGTCCTGTTTTAAGATTGCTCCTTGCCTCAAAAGAGGGAATCCAGAAAGTATCTGAATGCTGATGGTGAATGGCCTCACCATCATTGAGTTCCCATCCATCAATTTCTATGCGGGCAAACTTATCTTCCATAGTGCCTCAGTAATCTAACGTTTAAAGCAAACGCGTGGTGCGAGTTTGTTAGGGTCTTATGCCAGTTTGTATATGACACTGTCCCCTAAACTGTTTTAGTTTTATAGCCGAAAGCTAGCTTGCCATATATGGGAATACTCACACAATTGCTCAATTATCCATGCTGCAATTCCGAGGGATGGTGTATTCCTTTAATTGTTAAGTCGTTTTGGGTGACTTAAAACATTGAAGAGTTGTGGATATCTTGTTTCGCCCGGAGCGCAGTGGAAAATTTGTCCGATAGCTGCGCCTTGTTATGCATCCTCAAGACTCACACCGAACTTCTTGACTCGTCTTTTGTTAATTTCGCTCTCGCCTGCAATTCTTCTTAACGCTTCTGTAGCCCTATTCGCAATTTCCTTTTGTTGATCACTAGCACTTCCAAACTGACCAAATTTCAAACAGGTTGTGACGAAGGATGACAGGTGGCGACCACTTTCAGTTTTGAATAGTTTGTAATAATCATCAACCGATGTGCTCGCTAACACCACCTCGTCACTTGGGTTCCAGCTATTTCTACCAGCTATACGATCTAACACTTGTTTCGCTGTCTCAGTAGTAACTGACCGATTATATGTATCATTGAATTTATCTATAACCTCCTGATCTCTAGTATCACCAAAGAAATTATTCTTCTTTATGTTAAAAAGTTCAGTTTCTTCCTTTCTATTTTTTATGTAGAAATCAATGATTTCAGAAGCCTTTTCTTCCTCACCCAATTCTCTAAATAGCGAGACAGTTCCATTGAGATTTGTAGGCGTTATATATTTACAGTTTTCCTTAAAACTCTCATATAAGCCATTTATTACTTCGTCGCCGTTATCATTAAATGTATCATGGTAGAGACGCCAGGCATTTGTGAATGATCCCTCAGATTTGGATGCTATAATCTGTTGGTTTTTATCAGCAGCTTTTGGTTTGAACTCATCTACAACGAAATAGCCGGTTTTTACCGCTTCAGATAACAACAGGTCTAATTCGTCAGTTAGCAGATAGTTATATGCTTGTAGAGTAGTTTGCCATTTTTTCTGCTGTTCGCTGACTTTCTCGTCCCCAATACCTAACAAGGTATAACCTTTTTTAGTAATAAATTCTAAAGGAGGTATTTCCTCATTAGAGTTTGAGCAAAAATAACTCCACGCAAACAGCACTAGTGAATGTAAAACTTGATCTAATATTTCTGGCTCGTACTCTTCAACCAGTGGGAGTGCTAGAGTTGTTAGCCTCTCAATTTTTTTAAGAATACGGATATTTCGAATTCCGAGACTTGTAGTTAGCTCCCTCAGCCTTAAATAATTAGGTGTTTGTTCAGAATAGGCTATTTCCGCACATTCTCGAGGATCGGGGGCAAATGCAAGCTCAGTATCAATCACTTTTTCACGATACTTTTCATAGTCGCCCAAACCTTCCTCACCATCGTTAAGAAGCAATACTACCTTGCACTCCTTTTGCTCCTTTAGCAGCGAGACCAGCCCCAAAACATCTTTTACATCAAGACCTTTTCCTTTCCTTTCTAAATCATCAATGCATATAAGCGTCTTATTTAATGACAAAAATGAAATTGTTTCTATAGCAGGGCTAAACGACTTAATTAATGGTGCACCTTTAAAGAGGTTAAATGATTGCCTTCCAAATGACTCGATTAGACATGTAGTGTTGTTCCTGAATGTTTCGAGACTAGCCTCAGTGCCGACAATCTCTTTATTTATTACATTTTCAAAAATTGTGTATTTAAAGGCTTCCAATGAGTTAATGCCGAAAAGAGAAACGTAAGAGTAGCGTTTGAGGTTTAACTTATTTTCATCACAAGCCTCTTTAAGAAACTTCTTCCAGCTATAGGTTTTTCCGACACCCCATTCACCTTTGATCGCCATAACTTCTGGCTGATCTGAGGATAAAAACTGAAAAATTTGATCTTTGATTACCTCGACGGACATCGTTGTTCCTTCAAAAATGCATAACTTCTTAGTATTTATGCGCTGCGCTGTTTGCGAGGCATAAATCGCTTGTTGGACTTGGTCGCTGCCACATCCATGTCAATTGGTATAAATGATGCTATAGGAATCTGCTATTTTGCGGTAGCGGTTTTTTATACGGTTCGGTGGGTAATCACTTGATATTGTTTTAGCTTTATCATTCTTTTCTGGCTGGCAAAGATACGCAAAGGTTAATAGGATTAAGCGCTGTCATGGAAGTGACCGTCCGTGACATGGTCGCTCTTTCACATCCATGTGATCGCGACATTCGTAAATCCTTTTACATCAGATGCCGTCGTCGAGCCCTCAGGGATGAGTTAATGGCGTGTCACTGGAATGACAGTGCTTAAGAATGGACTGTGCCATACCGATCATCTTATGGCTATTGTCTCGTACCTCTTGGCTTATGCCTCTTGTCTTGTGGATCAGGCGCGCAGGTGGGATTTCTTCTGTTATAATGCCTCCTCGATTTTTTGGAGGCGAGAATGGACGTATCTTCTTTACTAGACGGCCTGAATGATAAGCAGCGCGAGGCTGTCGCGGCACCGCAATCTAGCATGTTAGTGCTTGCGGGGGCGGGCAGTGGTAAAACGCGGGTGTTAACCCACCGTATCGCGTGGTTAATGCAGGTTGAACAGCAGAGTCCTTACTCGATTTTAGCCGTGACGTTTACCAATAAAGCTGCGGCCGAGATGCGCGAGCGGGTTGAAAAAGTCGCTGGCACCAATATGGGGCGGATGTGGATTGGCACCTTCCACGGGCTGGCGCATCGTTTATTACGCACTCACTTCCAAGATGCGGGATTACCGCAAAGCTTCCAAATTCTTGATTCGGACGATCAGCTGCGCTTGCTGAAACGCATCCTGAAAAGTTTGAATCTGGATGAAAAACAATATCCTCCCCGTCAGGCACAGGCCTATATCAATGGCAAGAAAGACCAAGGTCTTCGTCCTAAGCATATCGATGCGGGTGGTTTTCCGATTGAGCAGAATCTTTTAAAAATTTATCAGGTCTATCAAGAATCCTGCGATCGCGCAGGTCTTGTCGACTTTGCCGAAATCCTGCTGCGTGCCCACGAGCTTTGGCTCAATAAGCCGCATTTGCTGGCACATTATCAAGAACGTTTTAAGCATATTCTGGTGGACGAGTTCCAAGATACCAACGCCATTCAATATGCTTGGATCCGCGTGCTGGCAGGCCAAACCGCTAACGTGATGATAGTGGGTGACGACGACCAATCTATTTACGGTTGGCGCGGCGCTCAGGTTGAAAACCTGCACCGCTTCCTGAAGGATTTCCCGACGGCGACTACGATTCGCCTCGAGCAAAATTATCGCTCCAAGGGCAATATTTTGAAGGCATCAAACGCCCTTATCGCCAATAACCCCGAGCGTTTAGGTAAAGAGTTGTGGACCGACGAAGCCGATGGTGAGCCGATTTCCCTCTACTGCGCCTTTAACGAAATGGACGAGGCGCGCTTTATTGTCGGCCGTATCAATGATTGGTACGAAAAAGGCGGCAATTTAAGTGACTGCGCGATTTTATATCGCTCAAACGCTCAGTCGCGCGTGCTCGAAGAAGCCTTATTGCACAAAGGTTTAGCTTATCGTATTTACGGTGGCCTACGCTTCTTCGAACGCCAAGAGATTAAAGACGCTATGGGTTATATGCGGCTAATCAGCAATAAAAATGACGATGCCGCCTTCGAGCGCGTGGTTAATACGCCGCCCCGTGGGATTGGCGATCGCACCTTAGATATTCTGCGTTCGACCGCGCGTCAGCAGGAACTCACCCTGTGGCAGGCTTGTTTACGGCTGCTGGATGAAAAAGTGCTGGCTGGCCGCGCCGCCTCTGCGGTACGTGGTTTTATGGATCTTATCGTCACCCTGCAGGAAGAAACTCAGGATATGGCGCTGTACCGGATGACGGACACAGTGATCCAAGCCTCTGGGCTTAAGGCCATGTACGAGGCGGAAAAAGGCGAAAAGGCCCACGCCCGTATCGAAAACTTAGAGGAACTCGTTACCGCGGCGCGCACCTTCGAAATGCCAGAAGAGCTTGAGGATATGGGCGAGCTTAACGCCTTCTTATCCCACGCTGCCTTAGAGGCGGGCGAAGGTCAGGCCGATGCCTTTACCGATGCCGTACAGTTGATGACACTGCACTCGGCCAAGGGGCTTGAGTTTACCATGGTGTTTATGGCGGGCGTCGAGGAGGGGATTTTCCCGAGTAAGATGGCGCTCGAAGAGGGCGACAGACTCGATGAGGAACGCCGCCTCTGTTACGTGGGCATGACCCGCGCGATGGAAAAACTCTATATCACCTATGCCGAATCCCGCCGTATTTATGGCCGCGAAGATTATGCCCGTCCATCGCGCTTTATTAAGGAAATTCCGCCGCAATATGTGGACGAAATTCGCTTAAAGGCGCAGGTGTCAACGCCGATGGCGAATAATCGCTTCAGTGCGCAAAAGTCGGCGGTCGCCAACGATACTGGCTTTAGCGTTGGCCAAAGGGTACATCATCCAAAATTTGGTGACGGCAAAGTGACTAACTTTGAGGGTAGTGGCGCACAGGCGCGGGTGCAGGTGAATTTTAGTGATTTTGGCAGTAAGTGGCTGGTGGTCGCCTACGCGCGTTTAGAGGCGCGTTGATTGGCATGAATGTCATGATTTTGTGACAGTTTAAGCCTGCGCAAATTCGCTTAAAAGGGGGCTAGGGTATATGATGCTTACCCTAGCAACCGAGATAAAAAATTAGGTTAGGGAGTAGCTAGTTAATGAATCTAAAGCAGAAGTGGGACGTGTATTCCCGCCTGACTCGACTCGACCGTCCTATCGGCACCTTGTTATTGCTCTGGCCCTGTTTAATGGCGCTGGTACTCGCAGCGGGTGGAATGCCTGATATTAAAGTGTTGATTATCTTTATTATCGGTGTAGTGATCATGCGCGCCTGTGGCTGCATTATTAACGACTATGCCGACCGCGACCTCGACTCCCATGTTGAACGCACTAAATCCCGTCCCCTCGCCAGTGGCGAAATCAGCACCAAAGAAGCGTTATTACTGTTTGTGATCTTAGGTTTAGCCGCTTTTGGTTTAGTCTTACTGCTCAATGGCTTAGTGGTTAAATTATCCGTTGTAGGCATTATCCTCACCATTATTTACCCCTTTACTAAGCGGGTAACAAACATGCCGCAGATGTTTTTGGGTGTGGTATGGAGCTGGTCTATCCCCATGGCCTATGCGGCGCAAACCGGTGAAGTGCCCATCGAAGCTTGGTGGTTATTTGCGGCGAATTGGTTTTGGACCGTGGCCTACGACACTATGTATGCCATGGTCGATAGGGATGATGATTTAAAAGTCGGTATCAAATCGACCGCCATTCTTTTTGGCAAATACGACCGTCAAATCATTGGATTATTTCAACTGGCTGCACTGCTGTGTTTTATTGCAGCCGGTTGGAGTGCCGACCGTGGCCTGCTCTATGGTCTAGGATTGCTGACCTTTATTGGTTTTAGCACTTACCAACAGATGTTGATTTTTGGCCGCGAGAGAGCCCCTTGTTTTAAAGCCTTTCTCAACAATAACTGGGCAGGGTTAGCCTTATTTATTGGTCTGGGAGCCGATTACCTGTTTTAAGTTTTCCTCTCCGTTGGTATGAGTGCTATCAGGCGTGTCGCCTGATAGCCGTTCAAAACTTAGTTCAAGCCGCGACTCACTGACTCGAAGTGGTATCCTGCGTCGCATCAATCTGCGGATACTGACTGGCTGAACTTTGGATGTCAGAGCATTGGTAAGCATTTCCCATCATAGTCACAGAGCCTAAAAACTTAAGCGGTTGATAGAGATAAACAGTATCGGCGCCGAGCGCATGGCTTTTGATGCGCATCTCGTTGAGTGTACCCCACACCATATCCCTATCACTGTGCAGCCAATAATCATAGAAATGCCCCTGCGAACCAATCACTGTGCCTTTATAAGTACAGTTTTCAATAGCTGCGGAGTTTTCCCATAATATTTTGACATGTGCCGATTCCTCAGTAGGAAAGGTAACACACGCTGTTACATTAAGGCCGAGTAATAACATTAATATTGTGCGAAAATTCATTTATTTATGACTCATATTCAGACTATTAATAGAAATCGGCTAGCTGAAAGAATATTATTAGCTGATTAATACTTATTGTTGATGACTTAAGTTATTTACGTCCTAATACTTTTATCCCAGCTTTACTACGATCTGAGTTTCCATATACTTCAATTTTTTTAACACAGCGGCGGGCGCCTAATGATTTCCATTCCGAGTGTTCATCTTTGTCGATATCGGTATCAAATTTGATGGTGCGGGTTTTATCATCCCCATAGGTGACGACAACGCGATCGATACTCACATCTCTTTCTGCTTTGATTTTGATATATTTTGCCTGTCGGCAAATGATCAAAGGTATGGTGGCTGGATGATCGCCAATGCCGAGTAATATGGTGCGGCCAAGGGTGATTTCATCGTCATTATCATCTTTTTTTGCATAGGCAACGGATGTGGTAAACATCAAGAGTAAGCAGATAATTATTCGATTAATATTGAACGTCGAAAATAGACTAGATTTTATTAACATATGGCCTCCAAAAAATGGGGGCGAATCATAAAATATTTAATGTAACCTAAATAGTTTTTTTATCGCTTAGTGCGGCTGATATCACGGGTTTTATTTGAATAAGGTCAATAAGCGTTTTGCGTTATGATACAAATGTAATTTAAATTATGTCGATATTATTTTTACTTTTAATTAGACTTAAATATCCCTTAACGCATGACATTTTATGATCTAAGCCAATTTACCGATTTTTCAATATTTGGCAAATACTATAAGTTGCGTGCAGTTTTCTGGTAGATTGTGATAAATGCCACTCAGTTTGGTGGTAATCGTTGTTTAAGCTGGCGGTCTCGGAGTGAGTAACTGCTGCGGAGTGAGTGACAGCAGGATTAAGTTCAAAGGAGGTGAAGTATGCCGTGTCGACTTACACGATTATTTGGGATTGAATTTCCGATTATTCAAGCGCCTATGGCTGGAGTGCAAGGCAGTACGCTTGCTATCGCCGTGTCTGAGGCGGGTGGTTTAGGTTCATTACCTTGCGCCATGTTATCCCTCGAGGCGCTTGAAGCTGAGTTAACCGAAATCCGAGCCAACACGACTAAACCTATCAATGTGAACTTCTTTTGCCATAGCGAGCCTCTGCCACAGGCGGCCAAGCAAGCGACTTGGCTCGAACAGTTAGCCCCCTATTTTGCGGAATTTAATCTCGACTCAAGTGTGCAGCCTGCTGGCGCCCAGCGTACACCCTACAGCAAGTCACAGGCCGAGGTGTTAGCCAAATTTAAGCCTGAGGTGGTGAGTTTTCACTTTGGTTTGCCCGATGAAGAATTGCTGCTTGAAATCAAATCCTGGGGATCAAAAGTTATCTCTACGGCGACAACCGTCGAGGAAGCACTCTGGCTTGAGGCCCACGGCGCCGATGCGATTATTGCCCAAGGCCTTGAGGCGGGTGGGCACCGAGGGCACTTTTTATCCGAGGATTTAACCGAGCAGCTCGGCACTTTTAGTCTATTACCGCAGGTGATTGCGGCGGTGGATATTCCGGTGATTGCCGCAGGTGGCATTGTCGATGTAGCCACAGTGCGCGCTGCCATGACGATGGGCGCTTCGGCCGTGCAAGTGGGGACTGCTTATTTACTCTGCCCTGAGTGCAATACCAGTGCAATCCATCGTGAGGCGCTGCAAAGCGATGCCGCGCAACATACGGCGCTGACTAATTTATTTTCTGGTCGACCCGCTCGCGGCATAGTAAACCGTTTTATGGCTGAAATGGGGCCGATAAATGAGGCTGTACCGGATTTCCCCTTGGCATCCTCAGCGGTTGCAGGCTTAAGGACGGCGGCGGAGCGACAAGGATTTGGCGATTTTAGTCCGCTGTGGTGCGGGCAAAATGCCAGTGGTTGCCGAATGATTCCCGCAGCTGAACTGACACGGCAATTGGCTTTAGGCTTTGGGTTTAATATCCAATGAATAGTTACAGGTGCAAAGCCTACATCTACTGTTTACTTCCAAGGCTCAAGGCCGCGCCATAAGGATTTTCAGCCATTTGGCCTTCGAGACATTCGAATACCTTTGGGGATGCAAGCACCACTGATACACTACTCACGCTTTTGTTAAATGTCGTTGCCCATGGAAAGCACTGCGCAATAAACTGGCTAACAGAATGGGGAACACCCAAAGGCTGGTTGTTGCTTGGCACTCTGCCGAGTTTTCCACCTTGTTGTTGGATTCTATTGTGGGAGTATGTGGATGGCACAGATTATCAGTAATGCTGCGGTGGGTCGTACCCTATTGATTTTATTGCTGTGTGCTGGTGTTTTCTTTTTTATCGATTTTTTAGTTCCCGCCTTGGCCGCCCTGATCGTCTGCTTCTCCAGTTGGCCGCTGTATCAAAAATTATTGGTTAAATGCGGTGGTCGCTCGGCGCTGTCTGCCACTATCGCGTTAGTTTTGATTATTGTCGGGCTAATTACACCGCTGATATTTGTTTTTTCCTATGCTTTACAAGAGATTAGGATATGGGCTGAATGGTTGGTGTATGCTAACCAGCATGGCGCGCCCGTTCCCCTTTGGATTAAGGATTTACCTTGGGTTGGTGCGTGGTTTACCCAGCAATGGCAACAGTTTATCGGTGAACCCCATGAACTGGGCAAGATAGTCAGTGCAATTAGCGGCCAGAATTTGACAGGCATTTCCCGTTGGGTGCTGCAATTGGGCTGGAACACTTTAGGCTTGCTGCTGACCTTGTTGTTTATGCTGATCACCTTATTTTTCTTATATAAAGATGGCGCGTCGGTGGCGAAGCAGATTGATATTGTCGGTGAGCGTATTCTACCCGCCCGCTGGTATCGCTTTTCCCGCGTGGTGCCCGCGACGGTAAGTTCAACCGTTATCGGCATGACGCTTATCGCCATCGGTGAAGGCATAGTGCTGGGGATTGCCTACTGGATTGCTGGCGTGCCTTCGGCTGTGGCCTTTGGGGTGTTGACTGCTTTTATGGCCTTAGTGCCAGGCGGCGCGCCAACCATGTTTACCCTGATCTCACTGTATTTAGTCGGCACTGGCGATATGACTGCTGGGGTCGGCTTATTCCTCTGGGGCAGTATCGAGCTGTTTATCGTCGATAAAACCCTGCGCCCTAATCTGGTTGGTGGGCCTATTAAGCTGCCTTTCTTACCGACTTTTTTCGGCTTGATTGGTGGAGTGAAAACCATGGGCTTTGTGGGTCTGTTTGTCGGCCCCGTGTTGATGGCGCTGTTAGTCGCTATCTGGCGCGAATGGTTAAGGGATGACCCTGATAGTTCGGTTGTAACTGAATCCCTTGAATCACCGCAGGAACACGGTCATTCAAATTAAGGATGAGTGAGTGCTTGTTTGCGCTCCTCGGTATAAAACCACCAAGGTTGAGGATCGTCGCCCGCCATAAAGCGGGTAATCGAAATAAACACATCGAGCATACAGGGATCGTGGATTTGCCCCGTTTTATCACACAGGGTTTGATACATTTCATAGGGATTTCTCCCAAGCAATTGCGCCGGAGTCTCTATGCCAAGGAGGCGTAAATCTGCCGCGCTCGCTTTACCAATATTCGGTAAATCCGTTAATTGTTTTACTTGGGTTCTGACAACCTTTGCTGGATTCATTCTTTATCCCTAACGAACTGAAATATTCCATCTTTAAGTATAGATTGTTGCGGTTTTCTGCTCGTTATCCGGTATGATCTATCTTGAGAGCTGAAGGTGAGCTTATGTATAAAATCTAGGCTAGTTTGCCGCCTTTCTCTTCCTTGGTAAAGGCGGCAAAAGTTTAGAGCTTACTGATATCGACGTTCAAGCTGTCTAAGTGTTTTAGAATTTCAGGATTCACATTGGTGTCGACACGCCCACCTAAATGCTCAGCAAAAAACTGTTCGGTGGCGACAATCGAGGCTAGCTTGTTGGCACGTTTACTAAAGCCATGTCCTTCGTCTTTTGCCAGTACGTACTTAACGGGTAAAGACTTTTGATACATCTTTTTGGCGATATTATCCGACTCAATTTGCGTGACGCGTGGATCGTTCGCCCCCTGGATCAGCATCAATGGCGCCTTGATATTATCGACATAGTTAATTGGCGAGCGATTTTCCATATCTTGCTTCTGCTCGGCAATTTGCGGGTCGCCAACCGACTCAAACCATTGGCCTAAATAGGGACGCCAGTAGTCGGGGAAGGAATTCATCAGTGTCACTAGGCTCGATGGCCCTACATAGGCGATCACAGCATGGTACAAGTCAGGTGTAAAAGTCGCGCCAGACAGTGCCGCATAACCACCGTAGGAGGCGCCGAAGATCCCTAAACGCTGTTTATCGGCAATACCTTGTTCGACTAAGTAATTGGCACCATCGGTGAGATCGTGCTGCATGCTGCCAATCCCCCAGTTACGGTTGCCTAAGTTTAAGAACTTCTTACCGAAACCCGTCGAGGCACGGAAGTTAGGTTGTAATACGGCATAACCACGGTTGGCATAGAACTGGGCAATCGCGTGGAAGTAGCCCGAGTCGAGCGTCCAAAAATCCCGTGCCCAAGGGCCGCCATGGGGCAGGATAATGGTCGGTAGCTGAGTCTGTTTGCCTTTCGGTAGCGTTAAATAAGCTTGGATTTTCACGCCATCCCGCGCGGTATACACAATCGATTGGCGTGGCGAGAGTTGATCAGCTGGAATTCTGGCCGGAATATCCACTAACAGGTGGATATCCCCCGTGGTGGCATTGTATTGATAGTCAGCGCCTGCGGCTCGGTCGCTGGCGACATGAATTTGCCACAGATGGGTTTTCTCGTTCATCTCGCCAATCGTGATTTCAACATCTTGATTAAAATGACGATTAATCACATCCCAATGACGAGCAAACTCGGCATTTAAGGGATAAACCCGTAAGCGTCCACCATAGTAACCAACCGCTAAGGGCTCACCTGCGTCGCTAAACTGTACCCCAAAGACGTCGGCCTCGTTATCGGGATCCTTGTGAATGGTTTCATATTTACCCGTCATCAGATCGACTTTCAGCAATTCCTGCTTATCGCGATCGCCGATATTGGCGCTGATATAGGCGAGTTTTTTGGCATCATTCACTTTAAGAATATCGATGCTCTCACCCTTGGCACTTTGAATGATCTTGCGCCACTTACCGTCGATCAGCACATACAAGGCATTGGTGTTATCGAGATTACTGCTGCTGGCAATCACAGGTTGACCCTGCTTGTTAAACTTCACCTGAGTAAAGCTATGCTCGTTCTTCAGGATAGGGGTTAACTTGCCGTCGTTGATATTGAGCAGATAAATATCCATGCGGCTCGAATCGTCGTGGTTGGCTTGAACAACCAACAAATCTGGATTGTCTTTTACCTGCTCGAGCACGCTATATTGCACATCGTCCTTATGTGTTAAGCGCTGCTCTTTGGCGGTGATCTTGCCGGCTTTTTCCTCAAAACTCAGCTTATAAATTTGCGTATTTTCGTTACCGCCTTTGTCCTTCATAAAGAATAAGTCATTACCCTTGGCGGACCATTCGAAGGCGCGGATGGGTTCTACCGATTTGGTCAGTGGTGTGGCACTGGCAAGGTCGGCCTTATCGGCCATCAGGAAGATATTGCTGGCTCCTTGGTACTCCTTCACAAAGGCAAGCCACTTGCCATCGTCGGACATTTTTAGATGGCGAATGCTTTGCTCATTGAAGAAGTTTTCGATAGGAATGAGCGGCGCCTCGGTTTGCTGCGTCGCGGCAACTTGAGGTTGCTCGTTGCGAACATCCGCCGTAGTGCAACCCGTCAGCAGCAGTGCGGCGGCAATGGCAGCACTGCATAACTGACTCGTAAAAGGAAATTTTTGCATTGTCGTAACCTTAGTTTAGGAAAATTGACATTATGCTAATACGAAAATTAATTATCGTAAAACAATAAAATTATATTTCTTTGTAATATTTTTTGTCGAAGGATTATACTGGTGTTCGTTCGCTATGAACGG